>NZ_JBXUGP010000013.1:0-138253 GCF_057180605.1 Serratia sp. HNCC26DJ206 | reverse complement strand
CACTTCTCAAATGCAAATATCTTTTTGATCAGTTCGTGATAAAACGAGAGTTCGCCAAAGGTAGTGATGGGTGGAGCCTCAAACGTCTGCATTGGAATTCAAGCACAAGCACCAGCTATACAAACACGTTCCAGAAAGAAAATGGAGATTATGCTAGAGCTAACCGACAGATTTTGATGCTGCTTTCCGCATTCCACGTTTCAACCCCTACTCTGGTTTATAAACACTGGTTGAATGGAGCTTTGTACTATCTGTTTAATGCCCATTCCGCTGAAAACCAGATTGATGCAAGGAGGTACCTCGAGTATCTGGAGCATCTCGCCTCCGCGTTTGTCTTTCAAAACTTCCTGGCAGATCAAGAACCAAAATCATATTTTGAGATCATTTACGGTAAAGAGGTACCTCTCCAACCTGTGGTACTGTCGGACAAGATTCAGAAGAAGATGCGCTTTGGGATGATAGCAAACAACTTGGTGTTCAATTACTTAGACTACTTACTCTGGTGTCGTGACAGAAATAAAACAGAGGTAGTCAAACGTTTTGAATTTACCTTCCGAAGTTCGGTAGAGCATTTCTACCCTCAACACCCCATGGATAGCTACAAGACATTACCAGATACATCGTTGCACTCCTTCGGCAACCTCTGCCTTATTAGCCACAGCAAGAATTCGCGACTTAGTAATTTCCAGCCAAAACAAAAGCAAGAGCACTTCGAAGCGAGTCTTGAACGGAATGAAATAGATAGCCTGAAACTGCTCGCCATGATCGAGCTGATGAAGAAGAACAAACAGTGGGGGGAAGAAGAAATCGCCACTCACGAAACGGAAATGCTGGCTGTGTTAAGCAGTGTCGGTGGTAGTGATAGCGTATTAAGGGAGGCGTTATGAACAGTGTTGGCCAACGTGAACGCATGACACAAAAACGTGTTATCCAGTTATTCACCAAACATCTCGGTTATCGCTATCTTGGTAACTGGCATAAACGAGAAGACAACCGGAACATTGAACCCGGTTTAGTCTCTACCTGGTTAACAAAACGCGGCGTTTCAGAAGTCCTAATCGCTCGAGCATTACGGCAACTGGATCGAGCCGCAAGCCTCGGTGAAGGCCGTATCCTCTATGATGCAAATAAAGAGGTGTATCGCCTTCTGCGCTACGGCGTAAAGGATAAAGAAGGTGCTGGTGAGCAGAATCAAACCGTGTGGTTGGTGGACTGGAAAAATCCAGAAGCCAATGATTTTGCTATAGCTGAAGAAGTAACCTACAACGGCGAAAATAAAAAGCGCCCGGATTTGGTGCTGTATGTTAACGGTATTGCGCTTGGTGTCATTGAGCTAAAACGTTCTACAGTGTCAGTCTCAGAAGGTATTCGCCAAAACCTCGATAATCAGCAAAAAGCCTTCATCCGCAACTTCTTCACTACCATCCAATTGGTGATGGCCGGTAATGATTTAGAAGGGCTTCGCTATGGTGTAATCGAAACGCCGGAGAAATATTACCTTCAATGGAAAGAAACCGCTGAATCACCTCACACCAACATGCTTGATCGCCACCTGGCTCAGATATGCAATAAACAGCGCCTGCTAGAATTGATCCACGACTTTATTGTTTTCGATGCTGGAGTGAAAAAAACCTGCCGTCATAACCAATATTTTGGCGTCACTGCAACGAAACCGTTTATTCAACGTAATGAAGGCGGGATTATCTGGCATACCCAAGGCAGCGGTAAAAGCCTGATAATGGTTTGGCTTGCAAAGTGGATCAGAGAAAATATTACCGATAGCCGAGTCTTGATCATTACCGACCGTACAGAACTTGATGAACAGATCGAGAAAGTGTTTAACGGTGTGGAAGAAGAGATCCTTCGCACTCGGAGCGGTGCTGATCTGGTGACTCGCCTGAATCAAACCAAGCCCTGGCTTATATGCTCGTTAGTGCATAAGTTTGGTCGTCAAGAGGAGGAAGACAGAGATGCTGACACTGACGATTTTATCGAACAAATGAAACGAAATATCCCTGCTGATTTTATTCCAAAGGGAAAATTATTCGTGTTTGTGGATGAGTGCCACCGAACCCAATCCGGAAAATTGCATTCGGCAATGACAAGCATTTTGCCAGATGCTCAATTCATTGGTTTCACCGGTACCCCACTGATGAAGAAAGATAAGAAGAAGTCAGTGGAGGTCTTCGGGCCTTATATCCACACTTATAAATTCGATGAAGCAGTCAATGATGGGGTAGTTCTGGACTTGCGCTACGAAGCTCGTGACATCGATCAACGGGTCAAATCTCAGAAAAAAGTCGACCAGTGGTTTGATGCTAAAACATCTAAACTTTCTCGCCTTGGTCAACAGCAACTCAAGCAGAAATGGGCTTCGATGCAGAAGCTGTTGTCGAGCCGCTCGCGGCTGGAACAGATTGTGGCTGATATCCTGCTCGATTTTGAACAAAAACCACGGCTCGCCGACGGCCGAGGTAACGCCATGCTGGTCTGTTCCAGCGTCTATCAGGCCTGCAAATGCTATGAGATGTTTAGTGACGCAGGTTTTGCCGGTAAATGTGCGATTGTGACGAGCTACCAGCCAAATGCCAGTGAGATTAAAGGCGAAGAGAGCGGTGAAGGACTGACTGAAAAACTGGCCAAGTACAACATCTATCGCAAAATGCTTGCGGAGTATTTTGAACAGCCTGAGGCTGAAGCAGCCAAACGTGTGAGTGATTTTGAAAAAGAGGTCAAACAACGCTTCATCAAAGAACCCGGTCAGATGCGCCTTCTGATAGTCGTTGATAAGTTATTGACTGGCTTTGATGCTCCTTCTGCTACTTACCTGTATATCGACAAGAAAATGGCCGATCACAACCTCTTCCAGGCGATATGTCGCGTTAACCGGTTGGATGGTGAAGATAAAGAATACGGCTATATTGTCGACTATAAAGACCTTTTCCGCTCATTGGAAAAAACAGTGCAGGACTACACCGCAGAAGCCTTTGACGGCTACGACAAAGAAGATGTAGCCGGTTTACTGAAGGATCGATTGCAACAGGCAAAAATCGATCTGGATGGTGCTCTGGATGCCGTTCGCACCCTTTGCGAACCTGTGAAAATGCCACGCAATCAACTTGATTATCAACATTATTTCTGTGGGGAATCAGGAGCATCGATAGAGCAGTTATCCGAGAAAGAAGCTCTACGGCTGACATTGTATCAATCCGTGGCGAAACTCATTCGTGCTTTTACTAATCTGGCAGGTGAACTAACAGATGCTGGTTATAGCGAGCAGCAGTCAGCTCAAATCCGTATCGATGTTGAGTTTTACTCGAAAGTACGCGATGAAATAAAAATAGCCAGTGGCGATTTCGTGGACATGAAGCAGTTCGAGCCAGGTATGCGGCAAATGCTGGATCTTTGGGTGGATGCCGATCCTAGTGAAACTCTTATGGATTTTGAGGAACTAGGACTGCTTGAATTGATTATTGAACGCGGAGAAGACGCACTGGATGGACTTCCAGCCGACATGCGTGGCAACCAAGAGGCCATGGCTGAAGCGATTGAAAATAACGTTCGCAGAACCATTGTTGATGAAAACCCAGTCAACCCAAAATACTACGAAAAAATGTCGGTCTTGCTTGATGAACTGATCGCTCTTCGTCGTCAACAAGCGATCTCCTATCAAGAGTATCTGGAACAGGTACGAGAACTTGCAAAGCAGGTAAAACATCCACAATCCGGAAGTAACAGTACTTATCCTGTGAGCATTGATACTCTCGCTAAAAAAGCGTTGTATGACAACCTGGGGCAGGATGAGGTCTTAGTGATAAAAATAGATACTGCAGTGCGTCACACCAAAAAGGCCGACTGGTATGGAGACCGTTTTAAAGAACGCGAGATTAGTTTCGCTATCGCGGAAGAGATCAAAGGTTATTCAGTGACGGTCGCAGATGTAATGGCCTTGGTGAAGGCTCAGAAGGAGTACCGCTGATGTCATTGGTTACCTTTGGTGAGCTCACTCTCGATTTGCAGCGTAAGCCAATCAAAAACTTGCATATCAGCGTACTGCCTCCGGATGGCCGAGTAAGAGTATCAGCCCCCGTCTCACTGTCAGACACAGCGATCAGGATGGCTGTAGTCAGAAGGCTGGTATGGATCCGACAGCAGCAAGCACAATTTCAGGCTCAGCCGCGCCAGAGTGAACGAGAAATGTGTAGTGGCGAAACACACTATCTTTGGGGAAGAGGATATCGGCTGGATGTAGTTTTAGTGGATAAGCCCGCTGAAGTGAAACTTCAGGGTGGTTGGATACGAATGAAAGTACCTTCACATTATGATACGGCCCAGCGGGAAGTAGTTCTGAACCAGTGGTATCGTGGTATTTTAAAACAAAGACTACCTAAGTTAATGGCAAAATGGCAGCCGGAAATTAAAGTTGAAGCCAGTTATATTGGCATCAAGCGAATGAAGACTAAATGGGGTAGCTGTAACCCTCAGACCGCGCGTATCTGGATTAATCTCGAGCTGGTGAAAAAACCTCCTGAATGCCTTGAATTCATTGTGGTTCACGAACTCCTTCATCTACACGAACGCAAGCACAGTGAGCGTTTTATCGGCCTGATGAATATGCATTTACCAAATTGGCGCGAACACAGAGCTAAGTTGAATAAGATGCCGCTAGCTTATAATCATTGGGAATACTAATAATTATCTCCACATGAAATGTGATAGTGGTTGATGTGATTCAACACCAACCACCCACATTAGTAATCAAGAAAAGACTGCATTTGTGTTTCTAAAATTCTTAATTCTGATTTTAGTTTTTCACGCTCCTCATGTAAGATAGCTAAGTCAATGCTTGGCTCTTCATTAATCCTTTTAATATACCTAGTTATATTAAGATTATAATCATTGCTACGAATTTCTTCTAAATCAGCAAGATATGAATAATTATCTAATTCCTTTCTGCCCTGATAAATATTTAACACTTCCTTACTGACCCCCTCCGTTATAATATTACGCCCTCTGGAATTCTCAAAGAAATTTGTTGTGTCAATAAAAATCACATTAGAGTCTGCTCTTCTCTTTTTAAATATTAAAATTGCCGTTGGTAAGCCAGTTGATAAAAACAATCGTTCAGGAAGACCAATAACAGCATCTAAAAGATTAGCATCGATTAGGTTTTTCCTTATTGCGCCTTCACTGGCTCCACGGAATAAAACGCCATGCGGTACTATAACAGCCATTCTCCCTGTATCATCTTTCAAAGATGCTATCATATGTGAGATAAAAGCATAATCTCCTTTAGACTGTGGAGGTATCCCCCAGTTAAAACGCCCAAACTTATCATTTATTGCACTTTCATAACCCCAATTCTGGACAGAAAACGGAGGGTTTGAAATTACAACATCAAACTTCATCAAATCACCGTTTACATCCAATAACTTTGGGGTTCGTAGCACATCGCCCAACTCTATTCCCCCAGAAAATTCACCATGTAAAAACATATTTATATTTGCAAGAGCCCAGCTTGACCTATTAGACTCCTGGCCAAATAAATCATATTTCTTACTCTCATAGTCCTTAATTATCTTACGCCCGCTATTTATCAAAAGCGAACCTGTACCACATGCTGGATCATAAATCCTATCACCAGGCCTTGGAGATATTAACTCAGTAAGTAAATTTGAAACTCCTAATGGTGTATAACTTACGCCACCTCTATTAGCGGAGTCCAAAGATATTATCTCAAAAAAAACGTCACATACGACTTCAATTCTTTCAACACCATTTCTATCATAACTGAAATCAAATGCTTCAGTATTAAAAGCTTCTAACAAATCACAAAGAAATTTTTCTCTACTAGTAGCTTGTATACCTAATCTCTCAGAGTCAAAATTAACGCCATCAAAAACACTGTTACCATATCCAAGTAAAGATATAAAAATGGCTTTATCATAATACATCAATGCTGAGTTAATTCTACCTCCAGCATCCCCTTGATATATCTCATCATATATATTATAGAAGTTAACATTTCTCGGCGACCTTGATAAAATACTTGACACTTTGGCATTGATGCCAATGTCAATTCCTTTTTTAAGATCACATGTCAAATCAGAAATATACTTTAAGAACAGCAATGGGAAAATATAATCCACATAATGAAACGAAGAAATATTACCTCTTAAAATATCACATACATTCCAAATAGATTTAACGATATTTTTCTCATCAATATTAGACATAGTCAAACACCCTCTCTAAGGACTTTCTCACATACACCTTCAAAGAATGAATCACCATTAACAATCAAATTCCTGTATATGCTTTTCTGATGTAACCAATTATTCTTAATGTCGCTTATTCTTTTTTGAATAATTAAGGGAGGTATTTCTATATTCATTTTAGATACCATTTTTAAGCTAACTTTACTGATATTAGTTCCTTCACTCATGTTGTTGAAATATGTTTGCCCCGCAGGTGAATTAATGTACCAATGTAAGTAGCTTGGCGAAACTATATCCCTCCTACAAGTAACCACTGCATTTTGGTTACTTGTAATAGCAGGCACAATATTTGTTGAGTCATTAAAAACTCCAGCGGAAAACACTGGACCTCGCAAACGCAATAAAATGTCTCCATTATGAAGATAGTGTTTTTCCGGATTACTTTCCGGTGAAACTTTAGCAAGATTATCCATACGTATGAGTCCTTCTAAATCTATATCTTTTGTCTGGATTAGATAACACTCCCCTTGTTCTCCAAGGTCGTTAACTGCTGTCTTAAAAGGCATTCCCAAACGAATGTCCGCTATTTCTTCTAGTGTGGTAAAAATATTCATAAATAAACAGGGGGAGCACCTCCCCCTCCTCCCTTAACTTGCTTTCAATACAATTGACTGTTGAACCCTGGCATCTCCAAAATGGACATCTAAATCCATCTGCAATGACAAAACTGGCAACGCTTGAAAAAACATAATTACGCAGGCAAGCCTGACCTTTCGCATGGTTGCATTCTTTTGGATAGGCTGATATGCTTTTTTATTCATCTTATACATTCCTCTTCGGTAGCGAGATTATTGCAAGAGTAATGAGAGTGGATAGTAGCGGCAAACTAGATATTCACTCTCCCTATCGCTGTAGTAGACGTCGTACTCTATCAGCGATAGGGTTAAGATATCACGAACTTCAGATTACGCAAGTAGTACGAGCTCTACTATGACGAGCCGTACTTCAAAAACTTACTCAACCATCTAATAAATAAAGATAAAAAAATTATTTATTTTCCTAAGAAATCGTGCAGACGCCCCAGTTAGCATCCATATAGCCGGCCATCACTTCTCCATCAGCTTACGTTCATTAAGATTCCCTACCACCAACACGAAGGCGGTTGCATTCCAATACCCCACTGTCGTCCTATCGCATATTTCAACCACAACCCAAGCTCAATTTAACGAACGACCGAACATCACAAACCTTCCACTTCGTTCAGCAGAACCTAACTCTAAATAAGCAACAGCGCCAGCATCACTGCTGGCGCTGCCGATTCCCTTCAGAAAAACTTCATTAACCTAGGCATGGTGCCCAAACTCTCAATGCATCACATTCCCATAACGCTCAATGTTATCCATATAGTCGGCATACCACTGCAGCATCTCACGCCGTCCATCCAAGTACTTCGCATGGTTGTAGGTTCCACGGATACTGTTCTTATCAACGTGAGCAAGCAGTGTCTCAATCCAGGCCGAGTTATAACCTTGCTCATGCAGGATAGTACTCATGGTGTGGCAATAGCCAATCACCGCCCCAGCTTGGCAAAGTCAAACGGACTCACCGCCTTCTCCCTGTTCGCATCCAAGAAATCCGCCCACCACTGCAGCATCAGTTTGCGCTCATCCAGATGCTCAGCCTTATGAATGTATGCAGCCCGCACAGAATTACGCTCCATATGGCTCATCTGCCGCTCAACGGCATCCTTCGACCATAAACCTGACTCTATTAATGAACTACAGGCCATAGTCCTGAAGCCGTGGCCGCAGACTTCAACCTTGGTGTCATACCCCATTACTCGCAGTGACTTGTTCACCGTGTTTTCACTCATTGGCTTACGTGGATCGTGATCGCCAATAAAGATCAGGTCATGGCTGCCGCTGAACTCTTGTATTTGCTTCAAGATGCTCAACGCTTGCCGGGAAAGCGGTACCAGATGCGGGGTACGCATTTTAGAGCCACGATGAGAGTGTTTTACACCTTCGATCGGTTCACGCTCAGGGGGAATAGTCCACATGGCGGTTTCAAAATCGATCTCTGACCAACGAGCAAATCGCAGTTCGCTGGAGCGGATAAAAATCAATAGCGTCAACTCTACCGCCAGGCGCGTTAACGGTCTGCCGGTGTAGCTATCAATTCGTTGAAGCAGTTCTGGAGTACGCTTTAATTCCAGTGCCGGACGGTGCTGCCGATTGCTGGATGCAACAGCACCTGCCATTTCCTGAGCCGGGTTGTAGTCAATTAACCCACTCTGTACGGCGTAACGCATTATCGCAGTTGAGCGTTGTTGAAGGCGTGACGCCACTTCAAGACGTCCGGATTGTTCTACAACTTTGATCGGGGCTAACAGGTCACGGGTTTTAAGCTCGGCAATATTGCGTTTGCCGATAGCTGTGAAGAGATTATCTTCCAGGCTTTTCAACACGCGCTTGCTGTGATCTTCCGACCACTTCTTATTAGTCGCATGCCACTCACGGGCAACAAACTCAAAAGTGAAGACGGCTTTCGCCTGTTCCTCCTGAGCGGCTCGTTTCTGTTCACGAGGATCGATACCGGCAGCAACCAACTTTCTGGCTGCTTCCCTCCTCTGCCTGGCATCTGCCAGCGACACCTCTGGATAAACACCAAATGCCATCAGGTGTTGCTTACCACCAAAACGGAAGCGGAAACGCCAGTACTTTGAACCGTTGGGGTGAACCAACAAAAACATGCCGTCTCCATCAACGAGTGAATATTCTTTTTCTTCGGGTTTTGCAGAACGCACCTTGGTATCTGTCAGGGCCATAGCGGTTATCCTTCCATAGTACTACCGTGAGTATACAAGCAATATCGAACCAGCATATATACTCGGTTCTATACTCACAAGTGACTTGATGTGGGTTGAATCAGGTTGACTTCAGTTGAGGGGAAAATCGCGGAAAGCCTTGCGGGGACTGGTTTTCAGGCATAAAAAAAGACCTCAGTTGAGGTCTATTTACATACTGTTGGTGCCGAAGGCCGGACTCGAACCGGCACGTCTTTCAACGGTTGATTTTGAATCAACTGCGTCTACCGATTTCGCCACTTCGGCACTGGAAGCAGTATGCGGAAAACGTGGGCATTATACCTTCCCGCTTCTCTCGTGCAACACTTATCAAGCATTCAATGAGTTGAATGTTGAAAAAAACGTCACCCGGCTATTTTCCCTGCGCACTTTGCTTATTTATTACCCCCACTTTGATTGCTACGTTCATAGATGACGGCCAAGCACGAGGTACCCTATCAAGTCCTGAAGGTGGGCAATCCCCTAGGTAACATCACGTCTTGTTGTTACACATCACATTATTCATCACAGTCTCCTGTTACCTGTAAAACCGCCAAAAACAAAATTAACCAATTGAATATAAAATGTTTTATTAAAAATCCAGATCGAGTCTTCTGTGACACCCATCGTTTAATTGTTAAATCAGATGATTAAAAATTAACTTCCATAACAAAAAATAACAGCCATTGCGCGGCAACATCGCCAGCAGCCCGCAGCTGCCGAGGAGAGAGCATGATCCCATCGGAACGCCGTGATTTCATCTATCGCCATGTACATGAATATCAGTTGGTCACCATTGTGGCTTTAGCCGAGTTGATGAGCGTTTCACACATGACTGTTCGGCGCGATATCCATCAACTGGAAGAAGAAGGCAAAGTGATCAGCGTCAGCGGTGGCGTACGCCTGAGCGACGCGCTGCGTCAGGAGTTGGCCTATAAAGAAAAAGCCCAGCTTCATCACCGGCAGAAACGAGCCATCGGCAAATATGCCGCAGCGATGGTAGAAGATGGCCAGGTGGTCTACCTGGATGCGGGCACCACCAGTTTCGAGATCGCCCGCCATCTGGCAGAACGATTCAACCTGACCGTCGTCACTAATGATTTTTCCATTATCCAGCACCTGATGAATCGCCCGCAGCTCAACCTGTTTCATACCGGTGGGCGCGTCGATCAACGTAACTTTTCCTGTGCTGGCAGCAGCGCGGCCATGCTGCTGCGCACCCTGAATATCGATATCGCCTTTATCAGCACCAGTTCCTGGGATCTGGAGCATGGCCTTTCCACACCACACGAAGAAAAAGTCCTGGTGAAACAAGCTCTGCTGGACGTGGCACGGCGCAAGGTGCTGGTCTCCGACAGCAGTAAATACGGCAAGTACGGCATGTTCCGCGTCTGCCCCCTAACGGCGCTCGACGACATTGTCTGCGATGCCGCGCTGCCGCCAGATGCACTGCAACAGCTCAAAGAGCGTGGTTTGCGGCTGCACAGCATCAACCTCTGATAACAACAATCTCCCCTATAGGGAAAGGAAAATAACCATGAAAGTCATCATTACCGGTGGAGCAGGTTTTTTGGGCCAGCGTTTAGCAACCGCATTATTGCGGGAAAATGAGCTGCCCTTCAGTGAATTGATTCTGGCGGATATTCAGCAGCCTTCCGCCCCAGTGGAAGACCCGCGCGTACGCTGTCTGGCGCTCGATCTCACCCAGCCTGATGCTGCCAACCAGTTGATCGATAAGCAATGCAGCGTGCTGTTCCACTTGGCTGCCATCGTCAGCAGCCATGCGGAAAGCGATTTCGATCTCGGCATGCAGGTCAACTTCGACGCCACTCGCCAGCTAGTAGAAGCCGCACGGCATAATGCCCCGGCCATGAAACTGATCTTCACCAGTTCGCTGGCGGTGTTTGGTGGCAAACTCCCGTCAATCGTCACCGATGACTGCGCCGTGCAGCCGCAATCCTCCTATGGCACGCAAAAAGCCCTGTGTGAGCTACTGATCAACGACTACTCGCGCAAAGGATTTGTCGATGGGCGGGTATTGCGCTTGCCCACCATCAGCGTGCGGCCCGGCAAGCCAAATAAAGCAGCCTCGTCGTTTGCCAGCGGCATCATCCGTGAACCGCTGCATGGCGAATTGTCGGTTTGCCCGGTTTCCCCCGATCTCGCTTTGTGGTTATCCAGCCCCGGCACCGTAGTGCGTAACTTTATTCATGCCGCGCGGCTTTCTGCCGTGCAGTTCGGTACCTCTCGCACCGTCAACCTGCCCGGCATCAGCGTCACCGTCCAACAGATGTTACACGCCTTAGGCGCGGTGGCCGGTGAACAGGCTCGTGAACGGGTCAGCTTTGCACCGGACGAAGCCATCAACCGGATCGTCGCCAGTTGGCCGGGTAACTTCGACGTTCAACGTGCGCTGGCGTTAGGGTTCTCTGTCGATGAAGACTTCCAGCAGATCATCCGTGCCTTTATGCGCGATGAAATGCTGCTGGCAGGGGGCTGATTATGGCGCTTTATACCCCTATCATCGGCCTGGCAGTGGCCGTATTCGTGCTGGTTTTTCTGGTGCTGCGCACCCGGGTGCACGCCCTGATTGCCATGCTGGCCGCCGCCTCGATCGCCGGTATCTCTGGCGGGCTGACGGCAGTACAGACGGTAGATACCATCAGCAAAGGGTTCGGCAGCACGCTTGGCAGCATCGGCATTGTGATCGGTTTGGGCGTGATGATGGGCCGCGTGCTGGAAGTCTCTGGCGCAGCGGAACAGATCGCCTACAGCTTCATCAAATGGCTGGGCAAAAAGCGTGAAGAGTGGGCATTGGCGATCACCGGTTATATCGTCAGTATCCCGATTTTCGTCGATTCGGCCTTCGTCATTCTTTATCCGCTGGTGAAGGCGCTGGCCAAAAAAGGCAAACGCAATCTGTTAACGCTCGGGGTTTCCTTGGCTGGCGGGCTGATCCTCACTCACCACGCCGTGCCCCCGACTCCTGGCCCATTAGGTGTGGCAGCGATCTTCGGCGTTGATATTGGTGCCATGATGATGGCGGGCCTGGTGTTGGCCATTCCTTGCGTGATCGGTGTGGTTATCTATGCGCGCTGGCTTGGCACCCGCTACCCGGATTTTGAGCCGGAAAATCGGGATGAAGAACCGGAGGATTTGCACGCTGCCCACCAGCGTTATCTGGCTGAAAAAGAAGCGAAGGCACTGCCTAGCCTGACGTTATCACTGCTGCCGATCGTGGCCCCCATCGTGCTGATCTTTATCAACGCGGTAAACAATATGCTGGCAAAGGCCGAAGAGATGGTATGGCTGGGCGAAAGCCTATGGGGGCAGGCGTTTGCTTTTCTGGGCTCGCCGATTATTGCTCTGGCGATCAGCGTGCTGCTGGCGGTCTACACCCTGATGCCCAACGTCGATAAGCACGAAACGCTGGAACGGCTGGAAGAAGGCTTGCAGACCGCAGGGATTATCCTGCTAGTCACCGGTGCAGGCGGCGCGTTAGGAGCGGTGCTACGTGAAAGTGGCACCGGCACCTTGCTGGCCCAGCACGTCGCCAACCTGCCGCTGACGCCGGTACTGATCCCCTTTTTCATCGCGACGCTGGTCAGGCTGATACAAGGTTCAGGTACGGTGGCCATGATTACCGCCGCATCTATTTCTGCCCCGATCGTCAGCCAGTTACCCGGCGTCAACATGCTTGCCGCCGCCCAAGCTGCCACCATGGGCGCGCTGTTCTTCAGTTATTTTAACGACAGCATGTTCTGGGTAGTGAACCGTATGATGGGGATTAAGGACGTTAAGCTACAGATGATGGTCTGGTCGGTGCCCACCACCATCGCCTGGGCGATCAGCCTATGCGGTATCCTGATACTGGATTGGCTGCTGTAATTTCTGATAAACAATGCCAGTCAGTGGGTTTAACTGACTGGCATTATTAAAGCAATATGAATAACGCTATCGGCGTTTCAGCAACATATACAGGCTAAGCAGCAGGAACAGCAGGCTCGGCAACAGCGCGCCCAATACCGGCGGCATACTGTAAACCAGGCTCAGCGGGCCGAAAATCTGATCCAGCACATAGAACAGGAAACCGAAGCTGATACCGGTCACAACGCGGATCCCCATAGGAACGCTGCGCAGCGGGCCAAAGATAAACGATAGCGCCATCAGCATCATCACCGCCACGGAGAGCGGCGAGAAAATTTTGCTCCACATGTTCAACTGATAACGGTTGGCCTCCTGCCCGCTCTGCTTCAGGTACTTCACGTAATTGTGCAGCCCGCTGATAGAGAGTGATTCAGGATCTAACGCCACCACGCCAAGCTTGTCCGGCGTCAGGTTGGTTTTCCAAATGCCGGTCAGCGTCTGGGTACCCGTCACCTGCTTCGCGTTGGTCAGATCGGACGTATCCACCTGCGACAGTTTCCACTCGCCATCTTCGAAGTTGGCGCTGGCGGCATAGCGTACTTTCTCCAACCTGCGCTGGTCGTTAAAGTGATAGATATTCACCCCAGACAGTTCCGTCTCACCGGACACCCGTTCGATGTAGATGAAATCATTGCCGTCTTTTGCCCATAAGCCGCTTTTGGTGGAAAGCAGAGAACCGCCGTACATCTGCTGCGCACGGTAGTTACGTGCCATCTGCTCACCCTGCGGTGCAACCCACTCGCCAATTGCCATAGTCAGCAACACCAGCGGGATCGCCGTTTTCATCACCGAACCGGCGATCTGCAAGCGGGTAAAACCGGCCGCCTGCATGACCACCAGTTCGCTGCGCGTAGCCAGCGTCCCCAAGCCAAGCAAGGCCCCCAGCAACGCCGCCATCGGGAAAAAGAGCTCAATATCTGTCGGTACGCTGAGCAGCGTAAATACCCCCGCCCCCAGCGCCGTGTAGTCACCCTGGCCCACTTTACGCAACTGCTCAACGAACTTGATGATGCCGGAAAGCGATACCAGCATAAACAGCGTCATCATGATGGTGTTGAAAATCGTTTTACCGATATAACGGTCTAATACACCAAACATCAGGCCGCTCCTTTGAAGCGTTCACGCAGTCTGCGCATCGGTACGGTGTCCCACAGGTTAAGTACCAGCGCAATCGCCAGGTAGGCCAAGTTCACCCCCCACATCCACAGCATCGGGTCCAGTTTGCCTTTACCGCCGTTGGAACGCAGCGATGTCTGCACCAGGAAGAAGATAAGATACAGCAAGATGGCTGGCAGCATGCTCAACACGCGGCCCTGGCGCGGATTCACCACGCTCAGGGGCACCACCAGCAGCGCCATCAGTATCACAGAAACCACCAGCGTCAGACGCCAGTGGAACTCGGCGTTGGCGTCCGGATCGTCCGATTCCCACAGCGTACGCATCGACAGCTGTTCAGTCTGGGTGTTATCCAGCGTCACCGGGCGGTGGCCGATCACCGCTTTGTAATCATTGAAATCCGTGATGCGGAAATCACGCAGCAGCGCGGTGCCCTCAAAACGGGTGCCTTTATCCAACGTCACCACCTGCGAACCATCGCGGTTCTGGTTAATCACGCCGTGTTCCGCCACCACCACCGAAGGCCGCTGATTACCGCTTGGGCGCAGCTGCGCCAGGAACACATCATTGAAGGCGTTCCCTTTTACGTCTCCGACAAACAGCACGGCATTGCCATCCTGTGACGGGCGGAACTGGCCTTCTGCCAGCCCGGCAATGCTCGGGTTGGCTTTGGCTTCCGCAATCACTGCATCCTGATTACTGGAAGCCCATGGCCCCAACCAGAACACGTTCACCGCAGCAAAAGCGGAAGTGAAGAGCGCCAACGTCATGGCAGCAATAATCAGGGTCCGTTTACCCAAACCGCACGCATGCATAACGGTGATTTCACTTTCGGTATACAACCGCCCAAGCGTCATCAAAATGCCAAGAAACAGGCTTAAGGGCAGGATCAGTTGCGCCATCTTTGGCACACCCAATGCAAGCAGGGATAATACTAAGTTTGTCGGGATATTACCGTTGACCGCATCGCCTAACACCCTGACCAGGTTCTGACAAAAAAAGATCAGGAGCAGGATAAACAGGATGGCAATTTGGCTCTTCAGCGTTTCCCGTACCAGATATCTAATGATGATCACGCTTATTACGCCTGTGAAAACTTGTCTTTTTGCAGGAAAATCGCTAGTTTCATCGCTAATCCGCCATTTTTTGTCATCATGTGGCAACCTTCACAGCTAAAATAGTATTAGAACATCAAGCCGTTTGGGTGCCCTATAGGGACTGTCCTATAGTCGCCAAAACAGAACATTTACGCAGTTCAGGTTAACATACTCAGTTAACTCAATGACGGCAGCACGTTACGAAGTCAGCCATTCTAGCCGTAGCTACCGCCGTTGTCTTTAAGATTCAGGAGAGTGCATGGAGTTCAGTGTAAAAAGCGGTAGCCCGGAAAAACAGCGTAGCGCCTGTATTGTCGTCGGCGTTTTCGAACCGCGCCGCCTGTCACCTATCGCAGAACAACTCGACAAAATCAGTGATGGTTATATCAGCGCATTGCTGCGCCGTGGCGAACTGGAAGGCAAAGTCGGGCAGACGTTACTGCTGCACCATGTGCCGAACATTCTCTCCGAACGCATCCTGTTAATCGGCTGTGGCAAAGAGCGCGAGCTCGATGAACGCCAGTACAAACAGGTGATTCAGAAAACCATCAATACCCTTAACGACACCGGTTCCATGGAGGCGGTCTGCTTCCTCACCGAACTGCACGTCAAAGGCCGTAACACCTACTGGAAGGTGCGCCAGGCGGTAGAAACTGCCAAAGAAACGCTCTATACCTTCGATCAGCTAAAAAGCAACAAAGTGGAGCCACGCCGCCCGCTGCGTAAAATGGTGTTCAACGTGCCAACGCGCCGCGAACTCACCAGCGGCGAACGTGCCATCCAGCACGGCCTGGCTGTCGCTTCCGGCATCAAAGCTGCCAAAGATCTCGGCAATATGCCACCGAATATCTGTAACGCCGGGTATCTGGCATCGCAGGCGCGTCAGCTGGCGGATGCGTTCAGCACCCACATCACCACCCGCGTCATCGGCGAACAGCAGATGAAAGAGCTGGGGATGAACGCCTATCTGGCGGTTGGGGCCGGTTCGCAAAACGAATCCTTGATGTCCGTGATGGAATATAAAGGCAATCCCAACCCCGACGCTAAGCCGATCGTGCTTGTGGGCAAAGGGCTGACCTTTGACTCCGGCGGTATCTCGATCAAACCGGCCGACGGCATGGACGAGATGAAGTACGACATGTGCGGTGCCGCCACGGTGTATGGCGTGATGCGCGTGGTAGCAGAGCTTAATCTGCCGCTGAACGTGATCGGCGTGCTGGCAGGCTGTGAAAACATGCCGGGCGGGCGCGCTTATCGTCCGGGTGACGTGCTGACCACCATGTCTGGCCAAACGGTTGAAGTGCTGAACACCGACGCCGAAGGCCGCCTGGTGCTGTGCGACACCCTCACCTACGTGGAGCGTTTCGAGCCTGAGTTGGTGATTGATATCGCCACCCTGACCGGGGCCTGCGTGATCGCACTCGGCCATCACCTCACCGGTTTGATGTCGAACCATAATCCGCTGGCACACGAACTGATCGGCGCCTCCGAGCAATCTGGTGACCGTGCGTGGCGCTTGCCGCTGGCAGACGAGTACTACGAGCAACTGGACTCCAACTTTGCCGATATGGCAAACATCGGCGGCCGTCCTGGCGGGGCTATCACCGCGGGGTGCTTCCTGTCGCGCTTTACCCGCAAATACAGCTGGGCACACCTGGATATTGCTGGCACCGCCTGGCGCTCCGGCAAAAATAAAGGGGCGACCGGTCGCCCGGTGGCGCTGCTGGCGCAGTTCTTGCTCAATCGGGCAGGTCTGAACGGCGACGATTAATATCCCCTTCATCTTTCAAGCTGCAGCGTTGTTGGCTGCGCTCGTTCACCCCAGTCACTGACTCAAGTCAGCTCCTGGGGCTTCACGAACTGGCCGCCTAGCTGCAACTTGAAATCTATTGGGTATATAATCATGCAATACGGGCGCACTGGTTGCGCCCCTACTTTTTCTTAGCGGCAACGGATCCATGAGCAAACAGGCAACGTTCTACCTCCTCGAACACCCAGACCCCGCTGGCGCACTTAGCGCACACGAGGCGGTGGCCTGCGCCGTTGCTGCTGAACGTTGGCGCACAGGCAAGCGGGTACTGATCGCCTGTGAAAGCCAAGAGCAGGCCCAGCGGCTGGACGAAGCGCTGTGGCAGCGCGAGCCGCACCAATTTGTGCCGCACAACCTCGCGGGTGAAGGGCCGAACTACGGCGCACCGGTCGAGCTGTGCTGGCCCGGCAAACGCGGCAATGCCCCACGCGATCTGCTGATCGCCCTGCTGCCGCAGTTTGCAGATTTTGCTACTGCTTTCCATGAAGTGGTAGACTTCGTTCCTTACGAAGACACCTTGAAACAGTTGGCGCGCGAACGTTACAAAGCCTATCGCAGCGTCGGCTTCCATTTGACCACGGCTACGCCGCCAACTTACTGAACAACGAAGCACAATGGAAAAGACAAACAGTCATCTCGATACCGCCTACGACCCAACACAGATCGAACAGAAGCTTTACGACCACTGGGAAAGTCAGGGTTATTTCAAACCGAATGGCGATACCAGCCAGGAAAGTTTCTGCATCATGATCCCACCGCCGAACGTCACCGGCAGCCTGCATATGGGCCACGCGTTCCAGCAGACCATCATGGACACCATGATCCGCTACCAGCGTATGCAGGGTAAAAACACCCTGTGGCAGGCCGGTACCGACCATGCTGGGATCGCCACGCAGATGGTGGTTGAGCGCAAGATCGCCGCAGAAGAAGGCAAAACCCGCCACGATTATGGCCGCGATGCCTTTATCGACAAGATCTGGCAGTGGAAGGCTGAGTCCGGCGGTACCATCACCCGCCAGATGCGCCGCCTCGGCAACTCGGTGGATTGGGAGCGCGAACGCTTCACCATGGACGATGGCCTGTCCAACGCGGTGAAAGAGGTGTTTGTCCGCCTGTATAAAGAAGACTTGATCTACCGTGGCAAGCGCCTGGTGAACTGGGATCCGAAGCTGCGCACCGCCATTTCCGATCTGGAAGTGGAAAACCGCGAGTCCAAAGGATCCATGTGGCACCTGCGTTACCCGCTGGCCGACGGCGCGAAAACCGCCGAAGGTAAAGATTACCTGGTGGTGGCTACCACCCGTCCGGAAACCGTGCTGGGTGATACCGGCGTGGCGGTCAACCCGGAAGATCCGCGTTACAAAGACCTGATTGGCAAAGAGCTTATTCTGCCATTGGTGAACCGCCGCATCCGTATTCTGGGTGACGAACATGCCGATATGGAAAAAGGCACCGGCTGCGTGAAGATCACCCCGGCGCACGATTTCAACGACTATGAAGTGGGTAAACGCCACGGCCTGCCGATGATCAACATTCTGACTTTCGACGGCGATATCCGCCAGGAAGCGGAAGTGTTCGATACCCTGGGCGAAGCCAGCACGGCCTACAGCAGCGAAATCCCGGCCGAGTTCCGTGGCCTGGAGCGTTTTGCCGCGCGTAAAGCCGTGGTGGCCGCCTTTGATCAACTCGGCCTGCTGGACGAAATCAAACCGCACGATCTGACCGTGCCTTACGGCGACCGTGGCGGCGTGGTGATCGAACCGATGCTCACCGACCAATGGTACGTACGCACCGCGCCGCTGGCGAAAGTGGCGGTAGAAGCGGTTGAACAGGGCGAAATCCAGTTCGTACCGAAGCAGTACGAAAACATGTACTTCAGCTGGATGCGCGACATTCAGGACTGGTGTATCTCGCGCCAACTGTGGTGGGGCCACCGTATCCCGGCCTGGTACGATGCGAACGGCAACGTGTACGTGGGCCGTACCGAAGAAGAAGTGCGCAGCGAAAACAACCTGGGTGCGGACATCGCGCTTAACCAGGATGAAGACGTGCTGGATACCTGGTTCTCTTCCGGCCTGTGGACCTTCTCCACCCTGGGCTGGCCAGAGCAGACCGCAGCGCTGAAAACCTTCCACCCCACCAGCGTGATGGTCAGCGGTTTCGACATCATCTTCTTCTGGATTGCCCGCATGATCATGCTGACCATGCACTTCATCAAAGATGAAGACGGCAAACCGCAGGTGCCGTTCAAAACTGTGTATATGACCGGCCTGATCCGCGACGACGAAGGGCAGAAAATGTCCAAGTCGAAAGGCAACGTCATCGATCCGCTGGATATGGTAGACGGCATCTCGCTGGAAGATCTGCTGGAAAAACGCACCGGCAACATGATGCAGCCGCAGCTGGCAGAGAAGATCCGCAAACGTACCGAGAAGCAGTTCCCGAACGGTATTGAGCCGCACGGCACCGACGCCCTGCGCTTCACCCTGGCGGCGCTGGCTTCCACCGGCCGTGATATCAACTGGGACATGAAGCGCCTGGAAGGCTACCGCAACTTCTGTAACAAGCTGTGGAACGCCAGCCGCTTTGTGCTGATGAACACCGAAGAGCACGATTGTGGCTTCAACGGCGGCGAGATGCAGCTTTCGCTGGCCGATCGCTGGATCCTGGCAGAATTCAACCGCACGGTGAAAGCCTACCGCGAAGCGCTGGATACCTACCGCTTCGATATCGCCGCGGGCATCCTGTATGAATTCACCTGGAACCAGTTCTGCGACTGGTATCTGGAACTGGCCAAGCCGGTGGTCAGCAACGGCAGCGAAGCGGAACAGCGCGGCACGCGCCATACGCTGATCACCGTGCTGGAAGCCTTGCTGCGCCTGGCGCACCCGATCATTCCGTTTATCACCGAAACCATCTGGCAACGCGTGAAAACCCTGACCGGCGAAACCGCAGACACCATCATGCTGCAACCCTTCCCGGCCTACGACGCCGCGCTGGAAGATCAGCAGGCGCTGAACGATCTGGAGTGGATCAAGCAAGCGATCACCGCGGTGCGTAACATCCGTGCCGAGATGAACATCGCGCCTAGCAAAATGCTGGAAGTGCTGCTGCGTAACGCCAGCGGCGATGCTCAGCGTCGGGTGCAGGAAAACCAGAGCTTCATCGAAAAGCTGGCGCGCTTGGAATCTATCACCCTGCTGCCCGCTGGCGATAAAGGCCCGGTATCGGTCACCAAACTGGTGGAAGGTGCAGAACTGCTGATCCCGATGGCCGGCTTTATCGATAAAGATGCAGAGATCGCGCGCCTGACGAAAGAGATGGGCAAGCTGGACGCAGAAATCGCTTCTATTGAAGGCAAGCTGTCGAATGAAGGCTTTGTGGCCCGTGCGCCGGAAGCGGTTGTCGCCAAAGAGCGCGAGCGCCTGGCCGCCTGTCAGGAAGGCAAAGTGAAGCTGCAAGAACAGCAGGCGACCATCGCCGCGTTGTAACTGCCGCCTATCTAGCCCAAGCAAACCGATCAAAAACAGCGGGTATTTTTCCCGCTGTTTTTGATCACCATTGCCAAGAGTCGGCCTTAGGTGTTATTACAAAGTATGATTAATACGGTGCGTTTTGTAATAACAACAAAATTCCGTCACTTCCTTGGTTTATACCCAAAATAATTCGAGTTGCTTGTAGGCAGCAAACGAATCAATCCCTGGGAGCATAGCCGACTATGTGACCAGGGTGAATGAGTGCAGCCAACACCCAAGCGACTTGAAGTATGAAGGGGATATTAATGGCGAGTATAAATATGACCACAGCAACCCCAGTGCGTCTTCTGGTGCGCCCAATAACGGCTGAAGATAATGCCGCTATTGCTCACGTCATTCGCGCAGTCTCCGCCGAGCACGGCTTGACGGCGGATAAAGGCTACACCGTTTCCGACCCCAATCTGGACGCGTTATACCCGATCTACAGCCAGCCACGCAGCGCCTACTGGGTGGTTGAGCTAGACGGTCAGATTGCTGGCGGCGGCGGCATTGCGCCACTGCAAGGCGGCGAAGCCGACGTTTGCGAATTGCAGAAAATGTATTTCCTGCCGGAGTTACGCGGCAAAGGCCTGGCAAAACGCCTGGCGCTACAGGCGCTAGAGTTTGCCCGCCAACAGGGGTTCCGCCGCTGTTATTTAGAAACCACCGCCACTCTGCAACAGGCGATCGGCCTGTATGAGCACCTTGGTTTCGAGCATATCAATCACGCTATGGGCTGTACCGGCCACGGCGACTGTGAAGTCACCATGCTGAAAACGCTGTAACCTCCGCAGACCCTCACCCTAACCCTCTCCCACAGGGAGAGGGGACTAAACGTGCCACATCCTTACTTCTGTGTCTAATGGCAATACCCCGTCAACTTCCTCTCCCACGGAATGAGAAGACCGAACATGCCAAAGCTTTACGCCTGCGCCTGACAACAGCACCCTATCAGCCCCCTCTCCCTCGGGGAGAGGGTTGGGGTGAGGGGAACAGGACGGGTATATGTATCTTGAACGCCACGCTCCTTCCCCCCCAAAAATTATTAACATCAACATTATTCAAAAAATCACCTGACATTTTTATATTTCAAACAGATAAACTGAATACCACATCCGGCATGTAAAATTACTGTGATATTCGTTAATAAATTAACGATTAGAAATTGACCACCAATCCTGCTGAGCTACTCTGCAATAACCAGCCATCACGCACAGGGAATACTTATGTCGGAAAATACCTTTGATTACATCATTGTCGGCGCAGGCTCAGCGGGCTGTGTGCTGGCAGCACAGTTGATCCGCCGTACTCAAGCGCGTGTTCTGCTGTTGGAAGCCGGTGGCGACGACAATAATCTGTTTATCAAGATGCCCGCCGGCGTCGCCAAGATCATCGCCAAAAAAAGCTGGCCGTATGAAACCGAGCCAGAACCCCACGCCAACAACCGCCGTATGCAGATCGCCCAGGGCAAGGTGCTGGGTGGCAGCAGTTCGGTGAACGGCATGATTTATATTCGCGGTCAAAAACAGGATTACGACGATTGGGCCACAAAGTTCGGCTGCACCGGCTGGGGTTATCAGGACGTGTTGCCCTATTTTAAACGCGCCGAGGCCAACGAAAGCCTGTCTGATGGCTATCACGGCAGTGACGGACTGCTGCCGGTCAGTGAGAATCGCTACCGGCACCCGCTCAGCATGGCGTTTATCCGCGCTGGCCAAGAGCTGAATCTGCCTTACCGCAACGATTTCAACGGCGAAAGCCAGCACGGCGTCGGTTTCTACCAGACCACCACCCACAAAGGCGAACGCGCCAGCACCGCACGCACCTACCTGAAATCGGTGCGTGATAACTCGCGGCTGGTAGTGAAGCTCAATGCCTTGGTGCACCGCGTCACTTTCGCAAACAACGTGGCAACCGGTGTGATTTACAGCCAGAACGGCGGCAGTGAAATCACCGCACAGGCAAATCAAGAAGTGATCCTCAGCGCTGGCGCAGTCGGTTCACCAAAAATTCTGCTGCTTTCCGGTATTGGTCCCCGTGAACATCTGGGATCCTTAGGCATTACGCCCTTGGCAGATCTACCGGTAGGCAAAAACTTCCACGATCATCTGCATATGTCGATCAACGTTAGCATGCGCGAGCCTGTCAGCCTGTTCGGTGCCGATCGCGGTTTGCAGGCGCTGCGCCACGGCGCCGAGTGGCTGGCTTTCCGCAGCGGCGTGCTGAGCTCCAACGTGCTCGAAGGTGCCGCCTTTACCGACAGCCTCGGCGATGGTCGGCCAGACGTGCAGATCCACTTTCTGCCGCTGCTGGACAGCTGGGACGACGTACCCGGTGAACCACTGCCAGCGATCCACGGCATGACGCTGAAAGTCGGCTATCTACAACCCAAAGCACGCGGCCAAGTGCAACTGCGCAGCCGCAACCCAAGCGACCCGGTCAAGCTACAGGCCAACTACCTTGGCCACCCGGACGATCTGGCCGGTAGCATTCGCGCCGTTAAATTTGGCCTGCGCTTTTTGCAAACCGCCGCCCTTAAACCGCTGATTAAAGATCTGCTAATGCCTCAGCCACAGTGGACCAACGACGAAGCACAGTTGGAGGAGTTTGTGCGTAACTTCTGTAAGACGGTCTATCACCCGGTAGGCAGTTGCCGCATGGGCCAGCACAGCTCAGACTCGGTGACCGATCTGCAACTACGGGTACACGGCTTTGAACGCCTGCGGGTGGTAGACTGCTCGGTTATGCCGCAGGTCACCAGCGGCAACACCAACGCTCCGACCATTATGCTGGCGGAAAAGGCAGTGGATTTGATTTTGGGCACCGCAGAGTAAAAACGTAGATCTGTAGTATGGACAGTCCCCTCTCCTTACCCACCGGAGAGGGTTAATTTGGAGAAAACATCACCCCGCCGGCACACCGCTATGAAAGCGGAATTCATTATCCGGCGACTGGATCAACTCGGCTTCAATGCGGCCAAAATGTGCCACACGCTCGCTGATATCACCTTCGGCAATCTGCTGCGCCAGCGTCAGGTAGTCCTGATAGTGGCGCGCTTCAGAGCGCAGTAAAGAAACGTAGAACCGGTTAAGTTCGTCGTCCAAAAACGGTGCCAGCTTAGCGAAGCGCTCGCAGGAGCGGGCCTCGATATAAGCACCGCAGATCAATTTGTCGATCAAGGTAGCCGGATCGTGAGTGCGCACTTCGCGGATCATGCCTTTGGCATAGCGGCTGGCGGTGATCTTTTTATAGCGGATCTGCCGTGCCTGCATGATCTCCAGCACCTGTGAGAAGTGATGCAGCTCTTCCTTAATCAGCAGCACCATTTTATCCACCAGATCCTGCCCGTAGGCCGAACCGTTCTTTGGCAGGATCTTCTTGGTGAACGCGCTCTGACGGAATAAAGCTTCCGGCACGCCCTCTTCCTCATGCACAAAGGCCTCATAAGGCCGCAGCAGTGCCAGCAGTGCATCGCCACTCTCTTTGTCCGCCACATAGCGGCGGATCAGCCACATACCGGTTTGTGCGGCTTTCAGTTCGCAAACCATATGGTCGGTCAGCAACAGCGGCAGGTTTTCCGGGCGGCGCGCAGCGTTAATCCAGCCATCGGGGGTTTCACAGTGCAGGAAGTTCAGAATTGGAGTTAATAGAGAATGGTATGTCATTTGAGCTTACACAGGAAAAGGGCCGGGAACCCGGCCCTTTAGATTAATTAATGGCGCTTACCGTCGTCGTCTTCATCGATAAATTCGCCGTCTTCGTCGTCATCCTCACCATCTTCACCGTTCGGATCTTCATAGTAGGTGCCCCAACCGTCGTAGTTAACGCCGCATTTCTCTGCCAGCGCCACCAGTTGCTCCACCTGGCTGTCGATCAGCTCGGCATTCAGCGCCACTTCGCTGATCACGTCACAGCACATCACCAGTGAGCCATCTTCCACTTCCAGCTCTTCGGCATCGGTCACTTCGTAGCCCAGCTTAAAGGCTTCAACCGCGGCCTTCTCCAGCACTTCAAACTTTTCGGCAGAGAAATGGTGCTCAATGGTGTAGAGCGCATCCGGATCGCTGCCGTCTTCCAGCAGTTCTTCGATGATCAGGCGGGTTTCTTCACGTTGTTCTTCCAGCAATTCGCGGTTTGCCATGCCTCTATCCTCAATAAAATGGTTTTCAATCAGACTGCTAACAAAAGCCCGTTATTCGGGAGAGCGTGCCGAAGGGGTCGTAGCGGCGTAAGCCGCCGGAGCGCCCCTCGGTGCGCTAGGCCCGGGTATCTCGGGTTCAAAAGCGACTTTGTTATCAATCTCTTTCAATACTTCTATTTTCACACACCAATGTCACAGCTGCCATGATAAACGTGAAAGATTTCTTTCCCGGGGTTGAAATTGAATATTCATACATATAAAGTGAATTTTAATTCAATTGAAACGTTAGGGATATACGAAGATGAACCAGATAAACCCCTTTTACAGTCGTCACTTTTTGAGGTTAATGGATTTTACTCCTGCCGAGATCCAGTCTCTGCTGCAACTGGCTGCTGATTTAAAACAGGCCAAAAAGCAAGGCCAGGAAACCCGCCACCTGCAAGGCAAAAACATCGCGCTCATCTTCGAAAAAGACTCAACCCGTACCCGATGCTCTTTCGAAGTTGCCGCATTCGATCAGGGAGCACAGGTCACCTATCTTGGCCCAAGCGGCAGCCAGATCGGCCATAAAGAATCAATGAAAGACACCGCTCGCGTGCTGGGCCGCATGTACGACGGTATTCAGTATCGCGGTTTTGGCCAGCACCTGGTGGAAACGCTGGCAAACCACGCCGGTGTACCGGTGTGGAACGGTTTGACCAACGAGTTCCACCCCACCCAACTGCTGGCAGATCTGCTCACCGTGCGTGAACACCTGCCGGGCAAACCGGTGAGCGAAGTGAAGTTCGCCTACATCGGCGACGCGCGTAACAATATGGGCAATACCCTGTTGGAAGCTGCCGCGCTGGTGGGGATGGATCTGCGCCTAGTGGCACCAAAAGCCTGCTGGCCGCAGGCGGAACTGGTAGCAGAGTGTCAGGCGCTGGCGCAGCAGACCGGCGGTAAAATCACGCTGACGGAAGACATCGCCGAAGGGGTGAAAGACGCTGACTTCTTGTATACCGACGTTTGGGTCTCAATGGGCGAGCCGAAAGAGGTGTGGCAGGAACGTATCGCCCTGTTGAAGCCTTACCAAGTGAATATGGCGATGGTCAAGCTGACCGGCAACCCGCAGGTGAAATTCCTGCACTGCCTGCCCGCGTTCCACGACGATCAAACCACTCTGGGCAAGCAGATGGCAGAGCAGTACGGCCTGCATGGCGGCATGGAAGTCACCAACGAGGTATTCGAATCCGCGCACAGCGTAGTGTTCGATCAGGCAGAAAACCGCCTGCACACCATTAAAGCGGTGATGGTGGCCACCCTGAGCAAGGTGCTGTGATGATATTACGCTGAATGGCCCATTGCCAGACTAAGAGCCCATCTCATTGGGCTATGTTATTTGCCATTTTGTCCCTGGGAAGTGCTCACAATCCTCACGTATTGCGTGTACGCCCCAGGGCAGGATCCCACTAGGCCTTTTTCATGCTCTCTATTCGTGAACAAACTCACGCATCCAGACCAGCAATCCGCACCAGATGAACGGTGAGCCACAGCAGTTCGTTCCCGCCGAGAGTAATATCGAGCTGGACCTTGACGTAATCGCGGATCAGTAGCGCGCAGCGGTAAGCATCCGGATACTCCTTAATCACCTGCACCAGCAGAAAACTGTCCCTCGCGCCGTCCAGTTCTCCCTCCTGTAAACGCTGGAAGAAGAACTGCATATGGACCAGAAAGCGCGAGTAGTTAATCGATTCGGTGTCGATTTGCTGCTTAAAGTGGTACTGAATGAGATTAAAAATATCCTTCAGCATTTTCACCGAATGCATGGTCTGCGCCACGTCGTCACCCTCGCTCTGGCCGTTAACCAGATGAAAAGCGATATTTCCGGCTTCCTCCTCCGGCAGTTCAATACCGTACTGCTGGAGAATAATCGTCACCGCCTCGCTGGCGACGCGGAACTGCTGCGGATAAAACCGCCTGACTTCCGGCAGCAGGCGGTTTTGAATGGCGATCCCTTTGCGGCTGCGTTCGATGGCGAAGGTGAGGTGGTCGGCGAGGGTAAAGAAAATCTGCTCGCGAACTTTATTGGCAAGCTGCTTATTGGCGCGGGAAATAATCATCGCGGCCATTTCGATGACCTCGTCCGGGATGGCGGAGAGCGCCTCAAGATAGCCGCTGCGCGTGCCGAGCACCTGGGTTACGAACAGCTTCTCTATCTTCTCCGGGGAAATCTCATCCCCGGGTCTGCTGTTGAAGCCAATACCTTTCCCCATGACGATAACCTCCCTGTTATCGTCATCCATAGAGAGCACCAGGCTATTATTAAGCACCTTCTGAACAATCATCTCTGAGACTCGTTGTAGTTGCCGTTTTGCGCGATGACCTCCTTATACCACCAGAAGCTGCGTTTACGGATCCTTTGCAAACTCTTCAGGTCATCTTCGCCGCGATCGACATAAATAAAACCGTAGCGCTTGGCGTATCCCTGATGAGTGCTGACCACGTCAATCGCCGCCCACGGGCAATAGCCCATCAGCTCGACGCCGTCGGCAATCGCCAGCCGCATTTGCTTAATATGTGCCTGTAAGAAGGCGATGCGGTAAGCATCATTCACCGTCCCGTCATGTTCCAGCTTGTCCGGCGCACCCATGCCGTTTTCACTAATCAGAATCGGCAGACCGTAGCGCTCGCACACTTTGCGCAGCGTTAGACGCAGCCCCACCGGGTCGACCACCCAGCCGTACGGCGTTTTGTCGACCCATGGGTTTTCCGCCGGACGATAAACCCCCTCTTCGCCCAGCATAATTTGCTGGTCGCCCGCACGGGGCGCAATATCCCCACCGTCGCCTCGGCTGGCAGCAATGGTGGCGGTCGAGTAGTAGTTAATGGCGATAAAGTCCGGTCGCCCCTGCTGTAAAATAAGTGCATCCTCTGGCTGCACCTCCGGCGCGAGGCCGCGGTCCTGCATATAGGCCCAGGCCAGGGCGTTGTAGCGGCCATGCACCGCAATATCCAAAAAGCTCCAGCAACGCAGCGTCTCCCAGTTATGCGCGGCGATAGCGTCCTCCGGTTTACAGCTTTCGGCATACATCGAAGTGGTATTTATCGCCGGGCCGATGCGCAGCCCGGGAAACTCGCGCTGGCACAGGGCGAAGATCTGCGCCTGGGCCAGCATCATATGGTGATTCTGCTGGTACAGCGCCTTCTTGTCCGGCAGTTCGCGATCGGCAGGAACGCCAATCGCCCCGGGATGGAGGATCATGGTGTTCTGTTCGTTAATCGTCAGCCATAGCGGGACTTTATCGGCAAACTCGCTGAACAGCAGCCGGGCATAGCGCACGAAGGCCTCTGCGGTTTTGCGGTTCAGCCAGCCGCCTTTTAGCTCCAGCGCCCACGGCAGGTCGAAGTGGTACAGCGTAACGATGGGCGTTATCCCGTAGCTCGTCAGGGCGTCGATCAGGCGGCGATAAAAGGCCAGCCCGCCCGGATTCACCGGGCCGTCGCCGTCCGGGATCACCCGCGACCAGGCTACCGAAAAGCGGTAGGCCTTCAGCCCCATCTGCGCCATCAGCGCGACGTCCTCCTCCACGCGATGATAGTGGTCGCTGGCGATGCGAAAGTCCGCCGTTCCCGGCGGATGGCTGAGCATATCGACCACCGACGGCCCCTTACCGTCTTCATCCCACGCCCCCTCAACCTGATAGGCTGAAGTGGACGCGCCCCACAAAAAACCGTCCGGGAATCGGGCCTGCTGTTGATAAATCATGCATGCGCCCCCTTAGCAGATTGCACCATCAGTCGCTCGCCGTAATCAACCTGCGCGGCGGCGGTCAGGCGCAGAGAATGCTGCTCGTCGCCATTGACCACAATCACCGGGGTAATCAGATCGTACCCGGCCTGCTCGATGGCGGGAATATCAAAGCGAATCAGCTCCTGTCCGGCCTCCACCCTATCGCCCACCTTCAGCGCTGAGCTAAAGTGCTGACCGTTAAGATTCACCGTATCAATACCGATATGGATCAGCAGCTCAAGATTGCTGTCGCTCTGCAGGCCAACGGCGTGGCAGGAGGGCAGAAGCATTACCACCGTGCCACTAAACGGCGCGCGCAGTACCCCTTCGTGCGGAAGAATCGCCACGCCCTCACCCAGCAGACCGCTGGAAAAAACGTCATCGTTCACTTCGCTGAGCGCCACCACCTGACCACGCAGCGGGCTTAACACTTCCATCTCATCCTCGCTTTTCGGGCTGACCGCAGGCTGCGGACTCTCGCTCACCTCTTCTTGCTCCTCGGGGGTATCTTTAAAAGCGATAAACCAGGTCAGGGTAAAGGTCACCACGATGGAAATCGCGCAGGTCACCAGCGCATGGACGATGTTCATCGGGTTTTCGCCGATAAACGCTGGCAGCGCCGCCAGGCCAGGAGAAACAAAGGCGTAGCGCACCAGCCCGCTGACTCCGGCATATACCCCGGCGCAGCCGCCGCCGATCATGGCGGCAATCAGCACGCGGCGGAACTTGAGCAACACCCCGTACAGCGCCGGTTCGGTGATCCCCAGCAGCGCGGTAAAGCCCGACGAGGAGGCCAACTGGCGCAGGTTGCCATTTTTGGTTTTCAGCGCCACGCACAGCGTCGCGGCGCCCATTGCCACGTTTGACGCCAGCATCCCCGGTCCGTTAATCATCTCGTAACCGCTTTTACTCAGTTGACCGGTCGCGATCGGCGTCATCGCCCAGGCGGTACCGGTAATGATCAGGAAGGGCTGCAGGGTGCCCATCAGCATCGGGATTAACCAGCTGGCGTGGCGGTCGATAGCGCCAGCCCCCGCAGCAACCAGGTCGTTAAGCAAAATGCCCGCCGGGCCGACAAACACCAACGCCAGCGGCGCGGTAATCAGCAGAATCAGCATCGGCTTGACGAAAAACTTGATAATCGATGGCGACACTTTTTCAGCAAAGCGCTCCACCCACGACATCAGCCATACGGTCAGAATGATCGGCAGCACCGAACCGGCATAATCGGAAAGCAGGACGTTGATACCGACAAAATCGACCGCTTTACCAGCCGCCAGCATCTGGCCGATGCCCGGATGAAGCAGCACGCCTGCGAGGGTCATCGCCAGAATCGGGTTGCATTCAAACTTCAGCGATGCCCCGTAGGCCAGCAGTACCGGCAGGAAGAAGAAGGCAGCGTCGGCAATAATATTGAGCAATTGATACGTCGAGCTGGTTTCGCTAATCACTCCCGTTAGCTTGAGAATGGCCAACAGCGCTTTAATCATCCCCGCGCCGGTAATGGCCGGGATCACCGGTGTAAAGGTGGTCGAAATGACGCTGATAATGCGCGCGACAATACCGGTCGGTTTAGCATTTTTGTCGCCGCCGGTCGGATTATTCTTCTCCGGCAGGGCCTTATTGAGCAGGCGATAAACCTGCTGCACTTCATTGCCGATAACAATCTGAAATTGGCCGCCTTTCTCCACCACGCTGATCACGCCGGGGATAGTGCCAATCTGCGCATCGTTAACCTTCGCGCGGTCGTTGAATTCCATGCGCAGCCGGGTCGCGCAATGGGTAAGCATACGGATATTCTCCGCACCGCCCACCGAGTGGAGGATTTTGTCTGCTGTTTCGTTATAGTTCATAGTGTTCCCTGGTGTTGGAGCAAAAAAAAAGACCAAAACAGAGACGCTCCCCTTTGTGGGAGAGCATTTCTATTTTGGTCTTGCCTGCTTTCGCAGTAGCACGCCATCATAAAAATGGGTTATTCCGCTGGATTATCTAAGCGGCCTTTGACGATTTCAATGGCAATCAAACAAAAATGTGAGCTGGATTGAGTAAATATCGACCGGGAGGCTGCTGACACCTTAATGCGACAGAATCTCAGGACAGGATAACGTGGGAGAAGGCAGTTGCGGATCTGTACGCTCAGTTATCAGCAATGTGAGTCCCCCAACTCTGTGACTGGGGTGAGCGAACGCAGCCAACGCACATGCAACTTGAAGTATGACGGGTATAAACCCCGGCCATTTTAGAGAGGGTTTTATTTTCACCCACATCGTATAGTCTTTTTCGTCATATCAAATAACAGATTGGCCTTTGCCTGCTTTTTACGAACGTTCTACCGTTGCATCCTGGCGGCGGAAATGCCGTAAAAAAATCAACGATAACAACCTCTTCTCCGTTCTGGTTGACCAGTACACTCAAGGGAAACGTCTATGAAAGCCAAAGCCTTACCGCTGTTTATTCTCGCCGCACTTTCCGGAGCCGCATTCGCCGCCACGCCGCCCAATACGCTGGTGGTCGTCCAATCGCTGGATGATATCGTCAGCCTCGATCCGGCAGAAGCCAACGAGCTTTCCAGCATCCAGACCGTACCCAGCCTGTATCAACGGCTGGTACAGGCCGATCGCGACAACCCGGCCAAGGTGATCCCGGTGCTGGCAGAAAGCTGGCAGGATGATGCCGCCGCCAAAACCCTGACGGTCAAGCTGCGCCCGCAGGCGGTGTTCTCCTCTGGCAACCCGCTGACCGCCGACGACGTAATTTTCTCTTATCAGCGCGCGGTGAAAATGAACAAATCACCGGCGTTTATCCTTAACGTGCTCGGCTGGCAGCCGGACAATATCGCTACACAGTTGAAGAAGATCGACGATCATACCGTGCAACTGAGCTGGACGGCGGACGTCAGCCCGGCGGTAGCGCTGAATATTCTCTCAACGCCGATCGCCTCAATCGTCGACAGCAAAGCGGTGCAATCCAACGTGAAAGGCGACGACTTCGGCAATGCCTGGCTGAAAATGCACTCTGCCGGTAGCGGCCCGTTCAAGATGCGGGTTTATCAGCCGCACCAGGCGATCGTGCTGGATGCCAACCCAAGCTCACCGGGCGATAAGCCGCTGCTCAGCAATATCATCATCAAAAACGTGCCAGACCCAAGCGCGCGCCGCCTGCTGATCCAGCAAGGCGATGCCGACGTGGCGCGTGAACTGGGCCCAGATCAGACTGCCGCGCTGAAAAACCAGCAGGGCGTGAAGGTGCTGGAAATCCCCTCCGCCGAGCAGAATTATCTGGTGTTCAATAGCGGCAACCAGGCCAATCCGCTGCTGAATAACCCGGCGTTCTGGGAGGCCGCGCGCTATCTGGTGGATTATCAGGGCATCACGAAAGATCTGTTGAAAGGGCAATACTTCGTACACCAAAGCTTCCTGCCGGTGGGTTTGCCAGGTGCGCTGGAAGATAACCCTTTCAGTTTTGATCCCGCTAAAGCCAAGGCGATCTTGGAAAAAGCCGGGATCGCTAACGCCAGCCTGACGCTGGACGTGGAAAACAAACCGCCGTTTATCAACATCGCTCAGTCGTTACAGGCCAGTTTTGCCCAGGGCGGCGTAAAACTTGAGCTATTGCCTGCGGCGGGCAGCCAGGTGTATGCCCGCGTGCGCGCCAAGCAGCACCAGGCGGCGATCCGCCTGTGGATCCCGGATTACTTCGACGCACACTCCAACGCCAGCGCTTTTGCCTATAACGACGGCAAAAGCAGCACGGTGGCTGGGCTGAACGGCTGGCAGATCCCGGAACTGAACAAGAAAACGCTGGCGGCCGTAGCAGAAGCCGATCCGGCCAAGCGCAGCGCGCTGTATACCGCCATGCAGCAGGAGCTGCAACGCAGTTCGCCTTACGTGTTTATCGATCAGGCCAAAACGCAGGTGGTGCTGCGCGATAACGTGAAAGGCTATCAACAGGGCCTGAATGCGGATATGGTTTACTACGATCGCGTCAGCAAATAATCAGGATTGTCATGTCGGTAGCAATAAAACCCACGCCGGGGAGCTTTTCCCGGCGTCATATTTTGGGGTTGGCCCAGAGCCTGCTTACGCTGGTGCTGACCCTATTCGGCCTGCTGTTGATCACCTTTCTGCTTTCGGCGCTGTCGCCAGTGGATCGGGTGTTGCAGATCGTCGGCGATCACGCCAGCGCCGCCACCTATGAACAGGTAAAACATCAGCTCGGGCTGGATCGCTCATTGCCGGTGCAGTTCTGGCACTATCTGGAGCGGCTAGCGCATGGCGATCTCGGCACCGCCAGCGCCACCGGTCAGCCGGTGTTGCAGGATCTGCTGCACGCCTTCCCCGCCACCCTGGAACTTGCCACACTGTCTCTGGTGATTGGCGCACCGCTCGGCGTGCTGTTCGGCGTGCTCTGTGCCCGTTTTGCCGGTAGCAAGCTGGATATCTTCGTGCGTTTTATCACCCTGCTCGGCAACTCGGTGCCAATCTTCTGGCTAGGGTTGCTGATGTTGTTGCTGTTTTACGCCAAATTGCAGTGGAGCGCCGGGCCGGGGCGGCTGGATGATATCTACCAATACAGCGTGGAGAGCAAAACCGGTTTCGCGCTGATAGACACCTGGCTTTCCGGCGACCTTGGTGCGGTGCGTAATGCGCTGGCGCACCTGGTGCTGCCGGTCTGCTTGCTGGCTTATTACTCGCTGGCCAGCATTACTCGCCTGACACGCTCGGCCTGCCTGAGTGAGCTGAATAAAGAATACGTCACGCTGGCGCGCGCCAAGGGTGCCAGCGAGATGCGCATAATGCTGTGCCACATACTGCCGAATATCGGCGGCACGCTGCTGACGGTGATCGCTCTGTCTTACACCAGCATGCTGGAAGGCGCGGTGCTGACCGAAACGGTGTTCTCCTGGCCTGGCATCGGCCGCTACCTCACTACCGCACTGTTTGCCGGTGATACCACCGCGATTATGGGTGGCACTCTGCTGATCGGCTTGTGCTTTGTGCTGATCAACACCTTTACCGATCTGCTGGTACGCGCGATCGACCCAAGGACGCGGCCAAGATGATAATCGCGATGCTCAAACGTTCCCCTTCTGCCACCTGCGGTGCGCTGATCCTACTGGCGCTGGTGTTAATCGCCCTGTTCGCCCCCTGGCTGGCCCCGGTTGACCCTAACTGGCAGAACGCCGCCAACCGCCTGCTGCCACCGGGCGCAGGCCACTGGCTCGGCACCGATGGCTATGGCCGCGATGTGCTTTCCCGCCTGATCTACGGCACCCGACCAACGTTCGGGCTAGTGCTACTGGTGACGGTGATTACCCTGCCGCTCGGCCTGCTGATCGGCGTGCTGTCCGGCTATTACGGCGGCTGGTTGGAGCGCGTCTTGATGCGCTTTACCGATGTGGTGATGTCGATGCCACGGCTGATTCTGGCCTTCGCCTTTGTGGCGATGCTCGGGCCGGGGCTGATCAACGGCGCATTGGCGCTGGCGCTCACCACTTGGCCCGCCTATGCCCGTCAGGCGCGGGCCGAGATCCAACTGCTGCGCAAAAGCGACTATCTGGCTGCCGCCGAAATGATGGGCATTCAGGGGCCGCGCCTGCTGTGGGGCCATATTCTGCCAATGTGCCTGCCTTCTGCGGTGGTGCGGCTGGCACTCGATCTGGCTGGCATTATTCTCGCCGCTGCCGGGCTGGGTTTTCTCGGTTTGGGAGCACGACCACCGATGGCCGAATGGGGCTCGATGGTGGCCGACGGGATGCAGGTGATCTTCGATCAATGGTGGATCGCCGCGATCCCCGGCGGTGCGATCCTGATCAGCAGCCTGGCGTTTAACCTGCTGGGCGACGGCCTGCGCGACTTACTGGATCCGCATCATGACTGAGCCACTCTTGGTAGCACGCAATCTCTGCATTAACTTTAACGGTCACAAGGTGGTGGATAACCTTTCTCTGACGATTGGCCGGGAAAAGGTGGCCTTGGTGGGGGAATCCGGCTCCGGCAAATCGATGACCGCCCGTGCGCTAATGGGGCTGGTGCGTAAACCGGGCATCGTCAGCGCCGATACCTTGCGCTATCGCCAAACCGATCTGCTGACGCTGAAACCGCGCCAGTGGAACGAAGTACGCGGGGCCCAAATCGCGATGGTGTTGCAGGATCCGCGCTACGCGCTGAACCCGGTGCGCAGCATCGGCAAGCAGATCGAGGAGTCCCTAACGCTGCATCATTCCCTGACCCGCGCCGATCGCCATGAGCGGGTGCTGAACTCCCTGGCCGCCGTCGGCTTGCCGGAAAACCTCTACCACAGCTATCCCGGCCAACTTTCCGGCGGCATGGGCCAGCGCGCTATGCTGGCAATTGCGCTGGTTAACGATCCGCAACTGCTGATTGCCGACGAACCCACTTCTGCGCTGGACGCCCGGCTGCGTAATCAGATCCTCGATCTGATCGTCGAGCAAACCGAGCGGCGCAATATGGGCCTGCTGCTGATCAGCCACGATCTGCCGCTGGTGGCAGCGCACTGCGATCGGGTGTTGGTGATGTATCAGGGCAAACTGGTGGATCAGGGCATCGCCGCCGATCTGCCGTTAGCCACCCACCCTTATACCCGCACGCTGTGGGCCTGCCGCCCGAGCGCCGCCACCTATGGCCAGGAACTGCCGGTGCTGGATCGCAGCATCGATTTTACCCGGAGCGAACATGGCGCTGATTGAAATTGAAAACCTACAGGTCAGTTTCCCACAGGGCCACGGCCAAAAAATCGCCGTGGAATCGGTGAGTTTTGCCGTCGAGGCCGGGGAAACCTTCAGCCTGATTGGGGCCTCCGGCTGCGGCAAGTCCACCGTACTGCGCGTGCTGGCGGGCCTGCAACGCGAATGGAGCGGCGAAGTGCGGCTGCTCGGCCAGACTATTCAGCCACTACAGCGCTTTACCGGCCAGCTGCGTCGTGATGTGCAGATGGTGTTTCAGGATCCGTACGCCTCGCTGCATCCGCAACACAAGATTGGCCGCACGCTGGGGGAACCGCTGAAGATCCACGGCGAAAAACGCATCCCGGCGCGTATCAATAAGGCCTTGCAACAGGTCGGTTTGAACGCAGCGATGGCCGAACGCTATCCGCATCAGCTTTCCGGTGGCCAGCGCCAGCGGGTGGCGATCGCCCGCGCTTTGCTGCTGCGGCCTAAGCTGTTACTGCTGGATGAACCGACTTCGGCACTGGATATGTCGGTGCAGGCGGAGATCCTTAACCTCCTCAATCACCTGAAGCGCGAACACGGCATGACCTATCTGCTGGTCAGCCACGACGGTGAGGTGATCGCCCATATGTCTGAACGCGCCGCGCTGATGGAAAACGGCCATATCGTGCGCCATTTCAGCCGGGGGGATTTGCAGGCGGGCAAGCATCATAGCGTGCAGAGTTAAACAATTATCTCCTTATTACTTGGGGTTCCCTCTACCTGCAACTCCAAGTATTTTTGCTATATTCATCCGAAAAAAGTCCACACTCCTCGGCGACTTCGTTACAAAGTAGAAGCCCTTCCTGATTCTGCCGCAACCATTCTTCACGTTTGCGTTCAGCGACAGCACGGTGCAATACCGTATCTAGCGTTGCGGACAGGTTAATATTGAATTTTTTGACCTCCGCCAATAACTCAGCATCGACAAAAACATTGGTCGGTTTTTTCACGATTTAGCTCTTCCTTATGCACATCAATTATGAACAGATATTATAAACCTCTTTGTGTCTAACAAATAACCAACACCCATATTGGCTACGCCATCGCTCAGCAGCCAATCGGTTGCGAAATGGCAAAAAGTGATGTTTTAGCGCTTGCAGTGACGAAAAGCGCGAGTATAATGCGCGACAATTTGCCAGGAGAAAGCATGAAAAACGCCGCTTGTTTTGTTCGCAACCATCGACAAAACCGACTGCCCATCGGCAGCCAGCAGCCGTTGTTTCTCCTGTTGCATGATCCCATTATTTAAGCCCCTCATTGAGGGGCTTTTTTTTGCCTTAAGAACTGCACGAGTCGAGGAGAGTGAACATGGCCAACCCGCTGTATCGCAAAAACATCATCTCTATTAACGATCTCAGCCGCGAGGATCTGGAACTGGTGCTGCGCACCGCCGCCAGCCTGAAAGCCAATCCGCAGCCGGAGTTGCTTAAACACAAGGTGATCGCCAGTTGCTTCTTTGAAGCGTCAACGCGCACCCGCCTGTCGTTTGAAAGCGCCATGCAGCGCCTGGGGGCGTCGGTGGTCGGCTTCTCTGACAGCACCAACACCTCCCTCGGCAAGAAAGGCGAAACGCTGGCCGATACCATCTCGGTGATCAGCACCTATGTGGATGCCATCGTGATGCGCCATCCACAGGAAGGAGCTTCACGCCTGGCGGCGGAATTCGCTGGCGGTATCCCGGTGTTGAATGCCGGTGACGGCTCCAACCAGCACCCTACTCAAACCCTGCTGGATCTGTTCACCATTCAGGAAACCCAAGGTCGGCTGAGCAACATCAACATCGCCATGGTGGGCGATCTGAAATATGGCCGCACCGTCCATTCGCTGGCGCAAGCGCTGGCGAAATACGACGGCAACCATTTCTTCTTTATCGCCCCGGACGCACTGGCGATGCCGGGCTACCTGCTGAAGATGCTGGAAGAAAAAGGTATTACCTACAGCCACCACAACAGCATTGAAGAAGTGGTACCGGAGCTGGACATTCTGTACATGACCCGCGTGCAGAAAGAGCGCCTCGACCCTTCCGAATACGCCAACGTGAAAGCCCAGTTTGTGCTGCGAGCGACAGACTTGGAAGGGGCTCGCGACAACATGAAAGTGCTGCACCCGCTGCCACGGATTGATGAGATCACCACCGATGTGGATAAAACGCCGTACGCGCACTATTTCCAGCAGGCGGGCAACGGTATTTTCGCCCGGCAGGCGCTGTTGGCACTGGTATTAAACGCAGATTTGGCTCTTTAAGGGGGAACCGTCATGACTCACGATAATAAACTCCAGGTTGAAGCGATCAAATGCGGTACGGTGATCGACCATATTCCGGCGCGTATCGGCTTTAAGCTGCTGTCGCTGTTCAAACTGACCGATACCGATCAACGCATCACCATCGGGCTGAACCTGCCTTCGCGCGAGCTGGGCCGCAAAGATCTGATCAAGATCGAGAATACTTTCCTGACCGAGCAGCAGGCCAACCAGTTGGCGATGTATGCGCCCAAAGCCACGGTCAACCGCATCGACAATTACGAAGTGGTGCTGAAGCTGAACCTCAGCCTGCCGGATCATATCGATGGCGTACTGACCTGCCCGAACAGCAACTGCATCAGCCGCAGCGAGCCGGTGGCTTCCGGCTTCAGCGTGAAGTCCCGCGCTGGCGAAGTGTATTTGAAATGCCGCTACTGCGAGAAAGAGTTCGAGCATCAGGTCGTCTTGCAAGCCGATTGATTTCCTCAGGAGTGGCGCTGTTAATCTGCCCGCCACTCCCTATAATGGGATTTCTGACAAAAATCATGCTTCGCCATCACAACACTGTTCATTGAGTTCCCTCCGAAACAGGGAGAGGGGCGTTACCTTGAGCATTGCGCTTAAGTGAACGGTGTTATCTACCATCAGGAGATAAAATGTCACGTAACATCAGCACTGAACTCGCGCCAGCCGCCATTGGGCCTTACGTACAGGGCGTTGATCTGGGCAGTATGATCATCACTTCCGGCCAGATCCCGGTAGACCCAAAAACCGGTGCAGTCGCCGATGACGTTGCCGCTCAGGCCCGCCAGTCACTGGAAAACGTCAAAGCGATCGTCGAAGCCGCTGGCCTGAAAGTGGGCGATATCGTTAAAACCACCGTTTTCGTGAAAGATCTGAACGATTTCGCCACCGTTAACGCCACTTATGAAGCCTTCTTCACCGAGCACCAGGCGTCATTCCCTGCCCGTTCCTGCGTGGAAGTGGCACGCTTGCCAAAAGACGTGAAAATTGAGATCGAAGCTATCGCCGTTCGCCGTTAATCCCCGCGCGATAGTTGATACGGCTAGCCAAGGCTAGCCGTTTTATTTTTTTAGGCATTGCATTATTTGATGTTTCCATCCCCCTCAATGTACTGTGAATATATTTTCCCTTTTATATCAACGGCAGAGAAATTTAATATTTAAATCCATCTAAAACCCCAACAACGAACATTTAGTTCAGATAATTCTAATAACGCAGATAATATAGTTTATATATTCGGCATTACATAAGCACAAAACACTACAAAAACAAGCCAAAGCAGCCTATTTGGCATGTTTTATCGCATTGACCACAGATTAAAAACCACGTAGTCTTCACATCATGAATTAAACAAACGGAAATGACCGCATATTATAAAGAGTAAAAATAGATTTTTATTTTAATGTTAATCACCACGCACTGTTATTAACAACACTGTAAAGATTACAAGGAAGAATCCTAATTAAAATAGATTCTAACTCTGATGATAGCTCTAACTCCCTCGAGATAGTTCATACCCTAGAATCATGATGTCAATGTGCCATTACCTACAATGAGTCGTTGCATTATTTTAACCTAAAGAAAATAAAGGATTATTTATGTCTAGCTTCAAAATGAACGTACTGGCCGCAGCATTGATTTCAGCTTCAACATTTGCAGTACATGCTGCCGATCAAGGTTCAGGTACTGTAACCTTTACCGGTTCTATTATTGATGCGCCATGTTCAATTACCCCACAGACTGCAGATCAGGTTGTTCCGTTGGGTCAGGTTTCCGCAGCACTGCTGGCTAACCAAGGTACTTCTACACCACAGACCTTCACTATCGATCTGGAGAAGTGCGACGTTTCCACACTGAAGAACGTTTCTATCACCTTTAACGGTACTGCCGATGGCGACATGCTTGGCATCGTTGGTGATGCACAAGGCGCAGGTATCGTGATCACCGACGGTAGCGGTACTGCAATCAAGCTTGGCCAGGCCTCTACTGCACGCCTGCTGAGCGATGGCAACAACACACTGCTGTTCTCTGCTTACCTGAAAGGTAAAAGCGCAGCTCCAGATAGCGTGAAGCCGGGTTCATTCACCAGCATCGCTAACTTTACTCTGGCTTATCAGTAATTGTTGCGAAAGCATACGGCTAAAGCCGTATGCTTTATCACTAAACAATAATGGTGTTAAAGATAAGTATGTCTAGACCTCTGTTATTACTACTCTGCCTGATCTTTTCCTCTACAACGTTAGCAGCACGGGAAGAACATGGCAGAGTGAATATGAATGGGGTCATTATTAATCCGGCTTGTGGCATATCTTCTGATAATGCTGAACAAACTGTTGATTTAGGTGTTATTACTCAAGAAAGAATTGAACAGGCGAACACCCCAATTATATACCCCTTTTCCATTATTTTAATAAGCTGCATTTTAGCAACCTCCAAAACCGAGGCGGGCACGCAGCATACTTTTAGTTTGAAGTTTGATGGGCCAAGCGAGCCAGGCAATACATTGTTCAATCTGGGTGAGTCTAGTCAGGGATTGGCGTTCGAAATCCGCGACGAGCAGAATCATATTGTTATCCCAGGCGCAATGATGAAGATCAATGAACAGGCGGCAGAAAATAAAAAACTCAATTACTCGCTGCATTTGTTTAAAACATCGCAACAGGTCAAACCTGGAACATTTCAAACAGCCGTGCATTTCACACTGGTGTATCAATAAATACCTTCATGAATGGATACTGACTATCGGTTCGTGAAAGAGATAATCGAACCATTTATATGAGCCATACAATGGATTGTGTCAAAACACTCTGCGTTACATTTGCGACATCATTGATGGGGCTCAGTGGCGCTACGCATGCCATAGAATTCAATACCGATGTCTTAGATATCGAAGATAAACAGAACATCGACTTATCACGCTTTGCCACTTCTGGTTACGTGATGCCTGGGCACTACCCCTTGGTCATCAACATCAATCAGCATAACTTACCTGAACAGACTGTCACTTTTCTTCCTCATGAAGGTAAACCAGACAGCAGCGAACCTTGCCTGACGGAGAATGTGGTTGCTTCGTTTGGGATGAAACCCAATATCGCGGAAAAAGTCAGCTATTGGCATAACAATACCTGCGCAGACCTGAAAGCACTTGATGGCATCGTCACCAGAACCGATCTCGGGGCCGGTATCTTATATATCACCATCCCTCAGGCATGGCTGGAATACAGCGATCAAAACTGGCTGCCCCCCTCGCGCTGGGACGATGGTATCCCCGGTATGTTGCTGGACTATAACCTGAACAGCTTGGTCAGCAGACCCCAGCATGGCGCATCGATCAACAGCGCCAGCCTGAACGGCACGGCGGGAGCGAACCTGGGCCCATGGCGCTTGCGCGGCGATTATCAAGGTAATTACACCGACATTGGCGCCAGCAATAGCCAATCCCAACACAACTTTGACTGGAACCGGGTGTACCTGTTCCGTGCTATACGCTCGATGGCGGCAACGTTAACGTTAGGAGAAAATTATTTCACCTCGGATATTTTTAACACCTTCCGCTATACCGGCCTGAGCCTAGCCAGTGACGAGCGCATGTTGCCACCCAATCTGCGTGGTTATGCACCAGAAGTCAGTGGTATTGCCCATACCAATGCCAAGGTCACGGTCAGCCAGCAAGGGCGGTTGTTGTACCAGACCACGGTGCCTTCCGGGCCGTTTCGCATTCAGGATTTGAGCAGTTCAGTGAGCGGTTTGCTGGATGTGCGGGTAGAAGAACAAGATGGTAGCGTGCAGACCTTCCAGGTCAACACTGCAACCATCCCCTACCTGACCCGGCCAGGAGCGATACGTTACAAAGCGGCCGTCGGGCGGCCATCAAACTCTGGCCGCAACCTGGAAGGGCCATCGTTCGCCAGCGGCGAACTCTCCTGGGGCATGAGCAACAGTTGGTCAATGTATGGTGGCGGTATTGCTGCCGGTGATTACAACTCTCTGTCCATGGGGATTGGCCGCGATCTGTTCGCACTGGGAGCCCTTTCCGCCGACGTTACTCAATCCTGGGCAACGCATTTGCCGGAACAAACGTCACTAGAGGGGAAATCATTCCGTCTTAACTATGCCAAGCGTTTTGACCAGTTGGACAGTGAAATCGCCTTTGCGGGTTACCGTTTCTCGCAGAGTCAGTTTATGACGATGGATCAATATCTTGACGCCCGTTACCGCGGCAATAACCGTGGTAATGACAAAGAGATGTACACCATTACGGCCAATAAAAACTTCACTGATGCCCGGCTCAGCCTGTATCTCTCTTACAGTCATCAGACCTATTGGGATCAGCAGGCTGCGGACAATTACAGCCTCTCTCTCAACCACTATTTTGACGTGCTTGATATGAAAGATGTGGCGGTCAACCTGTCCGCTGGCCGTAGTAAAAATAATGGCATGAATGACGACAGCGTATTCCTTAGCTTTTCGGTACCGCTCGGGGGGTTGCAGACTCTCACTTACAGCGGGCAGCATAACCAGAGAGGCTATAATCAAACTGTCAGTTATCTCAATAACAGCGCTCAGGACAGCAATTATCGTCTGAGTGCCGGGTTGAACAACCAGCAGCAGGGCGGCCCCAAAGGCCAGTTCAGCGGCTTTTATACCCAACGGAGCAGCATCGCTGAACTCAGCCTGAACACTAACTATGCTCAGGATAATTTTACTTCGCATGGTTTGGCGCTAAAAGGCGGTGCAACGCTGACAGCCAAAGGTGCCGCGCTGCATAGCAATAATATGAATGGCGGAACTCGCCTGATGGTCAATACTGATGGTATAGCCGGAGTACCGATTGAAGGACGCAGTCTCCGTTCCAATGCATTTGGTATCGCAGTACTCAATGATGTTGCCAGCTATTACCGCACTGATACGCGGATCGATATCAACCAACTGGACGATAATGTTGAAGCTCGTCAATCGGTGGTTGAGTCGGCCTTGACTGAAGGGGCCATCGGTTATCGACGCTTTAGTGTAATAAAAGGCCTCAAAGCCGTCGCAACACTGCGCCAGGCGGATGGCAGTTACCCGCCCTTTGGCAGCAGTGTAACGAACAGTAAAGGCCAGGAACTGGCGATCGTCAGTGATGATGGTTTCGCCTACCTGAGTGGTATTTCAGCCGGAGAGACGCTGGATATCTCTTGGAATGGCAGCAAACAGTGCCAGGTCAACATACCAGAAAAAGTACAGGCGCAGTCGCAGTTGCTGCTGCCCTGTCACCCAATGAAATAGGTGAGTAAGAGTATGCAAATCAGACAGAAAGTCGCCTTGTTGGCCGTGCTGTTCCTGGGAAGCCAGGCAGCCAATGCAGCTATCGCACTGGATCGTACCCGGGTGATCTATGACGGACAGAGTAAGTCGGTCAGCCTGAATATCAGCAATGAAAATAAAGAGTTGCCTTATCTGGCGCAGGCCTGGATTGAGAATGACCAGCATCAGAAAATTACCACGCCGCTGGTCGCCACACCGCCAGTACAACGGCTGGAACCCGGTGCTAAAAGTGCAGTCCGTATTGCTGCCACACCGGAAGCCATGGCTTTGCCTCAGGATCGTGAGTCACTGTTCTATTTCAACCTGCGCGAAATTCCGCCGCGCAGCGAGAAGGGCAATGTGATGCAGATCGCGTTGCAAACACAGATCAAACTGTTTTACCGACCACAGGCGATTGCCCCTAAAAAAGGTGAAATTTGGCAAGAGCAAGTGACGCTGCAACAAACGGCACAGGGTTACCGGATTGAAAACCCAACCCCTTATTATCTGACCGTCATTGGGTTGGCAGAGAAAAATAGCACCAAGGTTGATGACAATTTTCAGCCATTGATGATCGCACCTAAATCCACGGGTGAACTGAAATCGAACCATTTCAGCCAACCTGTCTTGACTTACGTTAACGATTACGGTGGCCGACCAGTACTGAATTTCAGTTGTAACGCGGGTAATTGCCAAGTGGTAAAACCGACATAAATGGCGATTGCCAGGGGGAAGAAACATGAAAAGGGATAGGTTTATCCATAGCCTGCGGAAAATGGCACTGGTGGCGGGGACTCTCTGCCTGGCATCGTATAGCCTGCCGGGTATGGCAGTTATCACTGCAAACACTTGCGTCGCAGCAGGCATGAGTGCAGGTCCCTATATTGCGCAGGCGTTGCCTACCACGTTAACCAACGGGACCGTACTGGCCTCGCGCGTTTTAACCACCACCTTTAAATACAGCAAAACCGGTACCACGGCAGATACCTTGATAACCGGGAGTTGGTTTGTTGGCGGAACCTATAACAGTACCTATAATACCGTGCCAGTGAGTAGCACAGCTAGCGCTGCGAATCTCGTGCCAGGCGTCGGTTTCCGCATGTCTAATATCGGCAGTTTTCCAGGTGGGTTTACCGATAGCACCATATTCAACAAGCTCAATGTCCGCACGGTCTCTACTCCGGGCACCAATCTTACTGCTGTAGATTACTGGTTGCAGGAATTGGTGGTGACTAATGCTGCCACCTACGTAGGGGGACAAATCACCAGCCTTGGCAGTGCGGGGGTCGCCATCGCATTCGGTAACCAAAAAGCCTGGGATGACAAGAGTACTGCCGCAGGTGCCAGCCGCTGTGTGAGTTATCAGGCCTTTATCGGGTCAAGTGCCTTGGCGCCAGAAGGTGGGGGAGCTGCGGCTATCCCTCCATTACCCGTGCCCAAAAACCCGACCTGCGACTTAGGCGGCGCCAATATTGTTGTGCCGTTACCGAGTGTGGACAGTTCCACCCTCAAGAACAGCGGTGATATCAGTGGCAGCAAATCGTTTTCCATCCCGTTAGGTAACTGCGGTAAAGATGCTAAACCCTATATCACGTTTACCGACAGCAACAACAAAGCCAATCGTTCTACAACGCTGGGATTATCTGCGGCAAGTACCGCCACTGGCGTAGGGATCGTGATCGAAAGAAGTGGCGGCAATTTAGTGCAATTTGGTGCACAGAACACCAGTGTCAGTGGCAGCAATGTGGGGCAGTACTTAGTCGGCACCTCAGCAGCAGACGGCAGTTCAATTCCACTGAATTTAACGGCTAAATATATTCGCACCAATGCCGAGCTGAAAGCGGGCGAGGTAAAAGCTGATGCTATTTTCACCATCGCTTACCCTTAAGTTTCCGTGGAATGCTTGAACATAAGATAGACGCTATGACTCAATGATAAAGGCAGGTATTCTTCATTAACTCTCCTTGAATACCTGAATATATCCTCAATCATTCGCGTTGCAGTAAAGCGTTGAGCAACCGCTCAACGCTAAATCCCACCCTCTAGGGAATGAGAAAAATGCCAAAAAAAACAACACCATCCCCATAATGTCTCCCCATCCCAAACGCGGTTCTGTCGCGCCGGCAAAATTGAACCGAATGCGCCCCGTGATTACAAAAGCCCCTTTACACCACAACGGATTAAACGGAATGACCGAACCGGTTGCTAGGCTCACCGATCCCAATGTTTATCCTGACTGGGTTGTTGTTAAGGTTCGCTACTGTGGTGAAGTGATCAACTACTCCCTGCGCTTTGCTCTGGGTAGCAGCTCCGAATATCTGAAAGTTCTATTGGAGAGGAGTTAGCAGTAACTCAGATTCACTACACTGAAAAGAGGCATACAGGCGGTGCGGTGCTAGTGACACTGAATAAATTCACCAGCATAGATGTGTTAAAGGTGGGGGGTTATCTGGCACATCGAAAAGTGGAGGATGCGGCGACAGAACTGACGATGGGGGGCAATGCGCGGTTTTAGTTTTACTCTCGGGTCCGGTGATCGTCCGAGCGATCACCGTTGTGCACTGGCAATTATACAGAATAATTTACAAGTCCCCGTGATTATCATTAAGCGAAACAGGAAAGCTTCATTAACGCAGAAAATTGCTCACCGTTATAATTAGCAAAAAAATGATCTGAAGACGTGACACCAAGCTTCGCCAAGGCTGAGTTTTTATGGTTATACAACGTCTTTTGCTCTCTGCCACTGCTTTGGCTCAAATTATTAATACTCTTTCTCTTGGCTAGCTCCGCCAAAACAGCTCTTTCTGTTCTGGTGAGATAGGGCCTTTTTACTCGTCTTGAATCTGTGATGTGCAGTATGTTATTAATTTTACGTAGCAAAGCCAAAACTGGCTCTGCTTTATTGTAAATACTACAAGAGTAAAATTTCAGAATCGCTATCGGAAACTGCCCTTCGGGGTACCTATGTGTAAAGATCACTTTAGGTCGTTTCTTATGAGACTCGTAGATCTCATCCAGCCAAGTAAAAACGGCTAATAGAGTGAATTCAATACCACTCATATCAATGATAATGACATCCCAATCAGAGGATGGCATCTCTGCTAACTCATTAAATGAGTGAAAAACATCCAAATTTGTCACAGGAGAATAGACGTTTTTAAGTAACTCTTTCACACCTAAACTTGCGAACTTATCCTCATCAAGCAATGCAACGTTTAGTGGTTTTACTACTTTCATGTTAATTCCTTATCATCTACGGCACGTTGAAAGTGCTATTACTTAACTGACAACGCTACAATCATCTTCTGTCTTGAAATAAAGCTTTAATATATATTTACAGGTTATGCTATAACCTTCACCTCGGGAGTAATTGATAAAATCATCAGGTACGCCTAAATACTGGAGGTCTTCTTCTAATTTTTTCACCACTTGTAACAGTCGTGGATAAGAAGAGCTTAAACTGCTGGCTTCCCAAACGTTACTCAGTAACTCCTCTCTGCTGACAATAATGTTGTTCGCTTTCTCCAAAAGATAACAAAGCAACTTCATTTTGGTCGTCCTGACTGAAAGAGTCCTGGGCTCGTCTTTTTTTGTGGTTGTCACTTTGAATAAGTTTTGATGTAATAAGTCGACTTGCAGACAACATCCATTATCAAACTTTATCAAATATCCATAATGGTTATTTTTATCCAACATGCAGACTCCTTGCTGAAAAACTCAACTCCTCAGCACTGCTCATTAATATAATCACGGTAAAGTTATAAACTCCCATAATAACCTCCTGGCTAAGACTATTCTCTGTTATAAGATTGGGTGCCACAATCCCAATACTTTAATGTAATTATTTGTCAGATTATTATATTACTTACTATTTTTTATCAAAAAAACAGTAATATAGTGGCTGTAGAGTGAAAAAATTAAGGATATGCAGAATTAAAATCTAATTACTGGTCGCAGTATAGAGTAAGCGTTTTTCTCTTTTTTACTGTATTTTATAGAGCTATCACCTTTTTTCGCTTTCAGGTATTACTCTTCATTTATTTACCTGCATACATACACTATAATCATATCATTTTAATATTTTCACAACATATCTCTTGTTGATAACATTAACGTACTGACAATGACATTTTCATGAGGCCTATCGTATCGCTGAAATTTCCCTGATGAAAGAGAAAACGTTGTATTTAGATATCTAATTAAGACTAAAAAGTATCTAAACCACGCTTAAAAGAAATTTAAGCCTTTTAGAAAACCTAAAATCAAAAATAAAAAACACATAAAAATCAACATCATATACCTATTATTTTGTTTGACCTCGTGATGATTTGCCAAAACAAGATAAATGGTAAAGACATATTCATAAAATGAGTCAAAGACATGAAAGCTGCTTATCAAGCTATTTAAACCATTAATCTAAAATGTTTCTAAAAAAAAATGCGCTTCTATTCCATCACCTTCGTCTCACTGTAAACCCCGAATACTCCCTTTCTGTGCACATCAACACGCTGTGCCAGCACGATAGCGATAGTTATACTTATGGGGAGCAGAGCATTTCTCTTGATTAAAATCAATAAATAACAATGGAATATGAAAATCGTAAAATAAAATCATTTGATATAACCAGAGACTGCCATTTTGAATTACACTTAGGTAACACATTGTTTTGTAGACGAAGCGTCACGATATTGCTGTGATATCAATAACGTGGCCGTCATATGATAAGCAACAGGGCTAATCTTGGTGTTGTTTAGGTTGTCAGCGCTAACTTGAGACATCACTTGAGATTTAACATAATGATATATAAAAATAAATTCACTAGCCTGGTGGAACATGAGCAAGCGATACATCATTGATTCAAGTTTTGAATTTTGGCCAGAGACCTATCAGTTGGTCGCTTTCGGAGCTGAAAATATTACCATCTCCCTTAATATGCCAGCCAGTCGCTGCTTGGAACTGCTTATCGAGCAGCGTTTCAGCCTCGTTCCCCAGAATGAGTTTTACGAATACGTTTGGGGAGAGGAAGGTCATAGCGTTTCGGTTAACACGCTCTATCAGAATATAGCCCTGCTTCGTAAAGCGCTAAAAAGTATCTCCAATAAATATGCAGTTATGGTGCTAACGGTCACTAGGCAGGGATTTAAACTCAATCCTATTTTTACCGTGCAGGAAAAACTGGGTGAGGAAGTGATCGATACGACCACCAATATCCCATCAGAGATCCTGACTGATGAAGTTCCACATAAAGAGATCGTGCTCGTGCAGGCCAACTCACCGTCATCCTGGTGGAGCCAAGAGAATGCCGTACTAAAATGTCTCCTGGCTTGTGTGATTCTCATGTTGATAATGACGTCGGCGATACTCTATCTCTCTTTGGAAGGAACAGAATCCTCACCGCTAAGCCATTATTCGCTCTATCCTGATGAGACTGAGTGTACCACTTATGCCAACACCTTCATTCCCGAGGTGTCAAGAAGGATACAAATGATTAAAGAGTTAGGTGTCGATTGCCAAAAAAAACCTTATCTGTATATCACCTTATTTAGTTATAGCACTCGGACTTCCGCCGTTTCCTGTAATACCCGAATAGACAGTAACCCGCCCCCTTCCTGCATAACTTATAATTTTATTGGGAAGGACATAAGATGAAAAAAATATATATCACCGCCAACATTCTTGCTGTTCTGGCTTTGTTTGCTCTGCTTTACTATGCCTTTATCAATAAGTCGCCAGATAATATAAACATTTCTTGTCATGGTACCTTGGTGAGTGGCAATCAGCATACAGCAAGTAGGATGCGGGTTTCTTTATTCTTGAACGGAAATCGCGGGCGAGTTAACTTCGATGGCATCGTAGAGAGTGCTAACCATCGGATAACCGTTATACGCAGAGCGTCCTCATTCTTTCTGGCCCGCCACGAAAATGGCTATATGATAAGTCAATCTATCGTCTCCGAACTCCCAGGAAATACAGCCTCAGCAGACGTATTAAGGAGCATGTTCCCTTCTTTTATGTTGCTTAATGGCGAAGATTATAGATTTAACATGTATTCCTTAGGAGATAGTAACTTCATTTTTATGAGTGACAAATTTGTGACCTTATACTGTTCTCGTTAGCCCCTCTATACGTGTGCACCATTCATCTCACCTTCGACTATTTTATGCCCCGTTTTATCGCAGCCAGGAATAAATATTAACTATCAACCTGACTGCTTCAGCATTTCTTGATGATAATGAGAGTATCGAACGCTCATTGCAGGGCCAAGGCTGAGCCCTGCAATGATAGAGTTAACGTACCGTAATGCCGCGCAATAACGCCTCCAACGGGTACACCGCCGCAATTACCACTTCATCACGGATCTGCGCAGCGGCATCCAGTTGCTGTTGTGCCTGTTCGGCTTCGGCTTGGCTCAATGGCTTGCCTTGCTGATAGCGATCCAACAGCATCAGCCCCAGATCGGCCAACGCGCTAACGTCCTGCGCCAGCGGAGCCAGATCCTTCATCACCACGTTGCCCGCGATCGCTTGCTGCACTGGCGCACCGTTACGCTGCCAGTGTTGTAAACGCGCACGAATCGCCTGAGCTGCCGCCTGCTGATTCTTGTCTTGCAGCAGCAATGCCACCTGAGCGTGCAAATCACGCACCGCTGCACTTTCCGCCGGCAACGCATCGGCAAAACGGTTTAGCGGTTCGAACTGATGATAGTTATCGGCTTTGAACTTCAGATGATTGCGAGTGTAATACTGCCCCGGCTCCACGGCTTCGGCCAGGATCTGCAACGGCGCGATCTCCACGCTGTTAGCCAAGCGGGTGAACTCGCGCGCGGTTGCAGCATGCTGCTGCAAGCCGACGGACACCACCGACCAGGCATCCACCGCCGCCAACCGCTGATACATATTGCTTTCATCGGTAACCTCTTTCGCCGACCACAGGCGCTCCGCCACCGCAAAGGTGCGGGGCCACATTTTGATATCGAGGATCGGCGCGCGAATGTTTTCCGCCCAGAATGCAGCTTCGCCACCCAGAATATTGGCCTGATGCTGTTCATCCGGCACCACCGGCATTTTACCTGTCGGGATCGCCGCCAATTGGCTGCCAGTAGTGGGATAACGCACATTGCCCACCCGCGTATAGCCGGTCAATTGATCCTGCTGCAACGTCAACACCGGGCACGTTTCCCCCATCCAACTGTCGAGGCAGAAAGTCACCTGTTCCGGCGTGCGCCACTGAATATCCTGCACCGCACGGCGCGATTTACCTTTGAAATCAATAAATCCACGCCAACCCTCTTTGCCTTCAATCAGCGTGAAAGAGCCTTCAACCGCGCTGCCCTTAAAGCGCGGCATGCTGAACTGCCAACTTTGCGCGTTTTCCCCCTCCCGCACCTCCGTCACCACGCCCAGCGGCTGCGGCAAAATCTCATTGCGGTAGTGGTAAGCGGTGCTTTGCGGCTGATCGAGGTAAAAACCGGTGGAAAGAATGCCTTGATAACCGTCCTGCGCGCTGGCTCCCAAAGAGTCCGGCCCCTGCCAGGATTGGATCACAATGTTATGCGGCAAGGCCGGGTGATAAATCTCATCCCACCCCACCATGCGGCGCTGATGTTTTTCGAGGATGTTTTCCAGCTTCTGGTTGAAGAAGGCTTGCAGCGCATGGGCATCCGCCAGTTGGTTCTGCTGCATAAATGCCTGAATGCTTTTCGACTCGTTCCATTGGCTGGCATCCACTTCATCGCCGCCGATATGCAGATAAGGATCGGGGAAGATCGCCACCAGTTCGCCGATAATGTTGTCGATAAACTGATACACCCGGCTGTTGGCAGGATCGAGCGTCGGCTTATGCACACCCCAGGCACGTTCCATCTGATAAGGCCCCGGTGCGCTCATCAGCTCCGGGTAAGCCACGGCGATAGTGGAAGCATGGCCGGGCAGATCGATCTCCGGCACCACGCGGATCCCGCGTGCGGTGGCATAGGCCACCACCTGCTGCATCTGCTCGCGGGTGTAAAAATGGCCATCGCTGGCCAGTTGTTGCAGTTTGGGGTAATGCTCAGAGGCAAAACGCCAACCCTGATCGTCGGTCAGGTGCCAATGGAAGACGTTGAGTTTTGCCGCCGCCATGCCGTCGATCTGGCGCAGAATATCCGTAACCGGCAGGAAGTGACGCGCCGAATCCAGCAGCACACCACGCCATGGGAAACGCGGCACGTCGGTGATGTTCACCAACGGCATAAAGGTATTCTCACCGTCGGTCTGCACCAGTTGCAGCAGCGTTTCCATGCCGCGCAACGCACCAAAACGCGTGTTGGCGGTGAGCGTTGCGCCCTGTGGCGTCACCTGCAATTGATAGCTCTCGTCGCTATCCGGCATAGGCTGTGGTGCCACCTGCTGTTTGATGATGATAGCAATGGTGGCCGCCCCGTTTTGCTCCACCTGCGGTGCCAGCGTCCAGCCGGTTTGGCGCTCGAGACGATCGCGCCAGCGGGGCAAAGCTTCTGCCAGATCGCCCCCCCGTATGCTGAGGGTTAAACGATAATCCAGCGGCAGTTTGCCTTGCGGCTGCGCTAGTTCAACCTGCTGCGGCCAAGGCATCAGCGGTAAATCACCCGCAGGCAGCGCTGCGGCATTGAGGGAAAATAACAGCGAAGCAGCCAGTAGCGTATAACTGAAGGGTTTGTGCATCAGAAATTCCTCAAAGGAAAAAAATCAAAATAACCAAAGAGGTAGATAAAGACCGAGCGGCGTGGGGATGTCCAACCGCGAGGGCAAAAAAGGGGGGTGGATCACAGATGGATTTAGGGATTGGGAAGGTGGCGATGTTGTCCCTTACTCCAACCCCTATTCATAGAGAAGGTGTAGCTATCAGGCTTTGCTGCCCTGCCCAACTCGCCCCCACACCATCTCCCCCTTGTGGAAGGTGGCGGTTCTCGGCGAAATCCGCGCCACCGCCTCGGCGGAACAGGAGGCGTCCACCAGCACAAAGCTGGCGTCGTCCTGGGCTTTTGGCCATACGCGCTCGCCTTTATCGTTCAGCGGCAGCACATCGCCGGTAGCCACCGCCAGCGCGCGCGACAGGGTTTTCTCGTTCGGGCGAATGTAGAGTTGGGCATAAAGGTTGGCCTTTTCCAGCATGTCCCCCAGACCATACGGCGACCAATGATCGATCACGCTGTCGGTGCCGGTCATCACGAACACCCCCTTGTCGCGCAACTGGCTAAGTGGCATATGCAGCGTGCCGATCGGCACCGAGCTGGCGATCGTCACCTGTTGCGCCGCCATGCGGGCTGCTACTTCATCGACCTGCTGCTCATTGAGCGTTGCCAGCGCAAAGGCGTGGCTGATGGTCAGCTTGCCTTTCAACTGCGGGGTTTTCTCCACGGTGCTCAACATATAATTCACCGCCGCCATCCCCGCCGGGCTGGTTTCATGCAGATGGATATCCACGCCTTTGTTGTAGTCCAGCGCGATCTGGAACATGGTGTCCAGAGACTTTTCCATCGCTCCATCAACGTTGGTCGGGTCCAGCCCGCCCACATAGTGGGCCCCCGCCTGCATCGCTTCGCGCATCAATGATTCAGACTTGGAGAACAGCAGGCCATGCTGTGGAAAAGCCACAATCTCACAGCTGAAACCAGACTGACGGCGCGCCAACACCGCTTGCAGGTTTTCCAGGTTCTTCAGCCCCGAGGTGGGTTCAACGTTGCAATGGCTGCGGGCGGTGGTGGAACCGAATGACTGAATCAGGTCGATCAGCTTTTCTGCCCGCTCTTGGGTAAAAGGTTGCAGCTCGGGCAGCAATTTCTGCTCCAGCACGATCATATCCTTGATGGTAGTACCCGCCGGGCGATTGAGCGCACGCCACGGGCCGCCGTAAAAGGTTTTGTCCAGGTGGATATGCATATCGCGCATCGCGGGCAACATCAGCTTACCGCCAGCATCATACGCCGGTAGCGTGCTGTCCGGGTGCTGGCGGTTATCGCGCAGAGCAACAATTTTGCCTTGGTTGATCTCCAGGGTTTTCAGTTCAGTACGGGTGCTGACCGGGGTCGCCCCTTCAAACTCAAAGCCCGCTTCCAACCGCACGTTATCCAAATAATAGTGCGGGTCGGTAATTTTCATCGGTGCCTCCGCCTCGGCCGTTTTGGTAGTAGCTGCATAACTGACCGAGCTGGCCGCGCTCAAAAACGCACAGGCGGCAGCCACTTTGCCGCTGCGGCTTAAAAACTCACGACGGCTTTTATTCTCATTCATCTGTTCTTCCCTTTCAGAGGTTGACGATATGGGTACCGGTTTCACCGCGCAATGCGGCGGGCAAACAATCCGGCGTGGTGATCACCACGCGTTTTCCACCATCCTGTAAAAACGCCAGGCTGGCCGCAATCTTCGGCAGCATACTGCCGGGAGGAAAATGCCCTTCCGCCATGTAGCGGTTCATCTCTGCCACATTCACCCGATCAAGCTCGCGCTGATTCGGCTTGCCGAAGTGAATGCACACCTTCTCCACGCCGGTGGTGATCACTAAAACATCTGCACGGATCTCCCGGGCCAGCAGCGCGGTCGAGAGATCTTTATCGATCACTGCGTCCACGCTCTGATAATCCCCCTGCGGATTGCGGATCACCGGAATACCGCCACCACCGACGCCAATCACCACAAATCCCTGCTGTGCCAATGCTTTAATAGCGTCGGCTTCGATAATCCGTTTGGGCTCCGGCGAAGCCACTACCCGGCGATAACCGCGCCCAGCATCTTCCACAAAACGCCAGCTCGGCTGTTGCTGCTGTAAAGCATCGCGCTGTTCAGCACTAAAGAATGCCCCGATCGGCTTGGTGGGGCGCATAAAGCCGGGATCATTTTTATCCACTTCCACCTGGGTCACCACCGTTACCGCTTTCTGCTCACCACGCTGTGCCAGCCGGTTGTTGAGCGCCTGCTGAATAAGATAGCCGATGCCGCCCTGAGTATCCGCCACGCAGTTGGCCAGCGGAGTGAGCGGCAATCCTCCGTACTCATGCGCAATCTCCGCGCGGCGTAATTCCAGCCCCACCTGCGGGCCGTTGCCGTGGGTGAGCACGATGTCATAATCCGCTGCCAGCATCTCCAGCACCGATTCGGCCACCGCTTTCACCGCCTCGGTCTGATGTTCAACCGACTGGCTGGCGTTGTCTTTGATAATACTGTTGCCACCGATGGCAACCACCACAAGTTCTTTCATCTGCGTTATCCGGTAAGAAATGCTGCCTATCCGTTCAAGGTAGGGCCGGGTGATCTTCCCCAGGGAGAGGGGGTTGAACGTGCCACAAATTGACGCCTGTACCAACCACAACCCCTAACGGCCCCCTCTCCCACGGGGTGAGGGGAACTCACTGAAGTTACACAGTTTTACTGGGCTCCGGCGCTACAGCAGGGGCCTCTTCGCGGCTATCGAGGAAATGTTTCACCACAAACATGCCCGCCATCATCAGATAGGCCACCACGAACAGTAACGAGTTGCCCCCCGCAAAGCCGACCATCGGTGAGTGGATCACGCCGAATAACGCCAGCAGCGCGCCAGTTGCTGCCGCCACCGCACCGCGCAGCGGTTTGTTAATGATGGCGAAAATGGCGATACAGCCCCACAGCATACTGGCAAGCGGCGCGCCGTTACCCAAATGCACCAGCCCCTGGTAGTACACGCCCTTGCTGTGCAGTACCTCAGCACCAAGCTTGGCGGCCGAGGTGCCCGCCGCCGCCATCACGCTGTTGACCATGGTCAGCGCCCAGTTGGCAATCCACGGGAACAGGCAGATAAAGATCACCGGCACCTCCGCTTTCGGCGTTTCCCTCACCACTTGGTTGGCGGTCACCACACCGATAAATACCAGAATCGGCACAATCGCGGTCATCGGGATCACCGCCAGCATAAAGGCCCCCAGCCCGAACAACGGCACGATAAACATGGTGACGCCGGAAGCCAGCGTGTAGCCAATGCTGGCCCCCATCGCTTTCCAACCCGCGTGACCCACGTAAACGGTCACCGGGAACGGGTTGCCCATCAGGCAACCGAGCATTGAGGAGAGGCCGTTGGCCATCATCACTTTACGGGTGTTGTAGTTGTCCCCCGCCGCGTGCGCGCTCTCGATGTTCTCCAGGTCAAAGATGTAGTTCGCCAAGCCCAGAGGAACGGCGGAAGCCAGGTACGGCAGCGCGTGCGGTAAGCCTTGCAGGAAACTGTCAACGTGCACGCCTGGCGGGTTGAAACCAAAGGAAGACATCGACGCTTTAATCGCTTCCGGGCTTTGCAGGCCAGAGATCCACGCCAGCGCGGTACCGGCCAGCAGCAGCAGTAAACCGGTGGGAATACGCGCGAAGATCGGCTTTTTGCCAAACCAGTTGATAAAGATCAGCAGCAGCACGATAAACGAAACGGTGGGCGCTTCGAACGCCTGTAACATCGGGTTCATCGCCAGCAGCAACAGCCCCAGGCCAGACAGGCAGGAGAGCAGCACGGTACGCGGGATCATCTTGCGGATGGTTTCGCCGAGGAATGAACCGCCCACCAGGATCAGCGCTTCGACAAAGCACCACACCAGGCCGATCTGAATAGCGAAGTTGGCATCACCGGTCTGCTGATAAACCGGCATCAGCACCAGAAAGGTCACGGTAAAGATCGACGGTGCGCTGGGGCCGGACGGCAGCGCGGTCACATCCGTACGCCCGGTCTGGCGCGCCATCTGTAGGCCAAACCAGGTGTAGCAGATGCTGGCCATCAGCACCGCCAGCCCAAAGGCCGGAGCGATGCGCCCGTAAACAATCTCTTTCGGAATACCCACCACAAAGATGAGCAACCCCATCATGGTGAGCAGGTTGGTCAGGTTATTGGTCATCAGCCCGAAATAGGCCGCCCAGTCACCGCGTTTCCACTCTAATTTTATTCTGTTCATGGACTGTCCTTCACAGGTCGTTAAAACACGCTCTACGATCCACGGGATCGCTATCGGTCCTGCAGGTGAACAACATTCTGGTTCTGGTGTTGGTTTGCTACCTTGGGGCTATAGCCCCTGTTATTGTTTTTCAAGTTGCAGCCAGGCACCAAGCTAACTCATCCCCAGGAGCTTACTCAGGTAAGTGACTGGGGTGAGTTAGCGCAGGTAACAACGCTGCGGCTTGAAAGACGACGGGGTTATTGGCAGTAGCGATCGCGATAAGCCAGTAACGCCTGCTCAAAACAGGCAAACGGCGGATGCACAATACCGGCGCCAATCATGCCGATCCCCGCGTCTTTGTGCGCGATGGCGGTGTTAATCACCGGCAGAATGCCGCTGCTGCCGACCTTGGTGATATCGATCGCCGTCGGGATCCCCATAAACGACAACAGTGGAATGGTGACATTGGGGTTTTCGCCCAGGGTGATCTCGCGCATCTGGCGGGAGAAATCGATCGCCTCATCCACCGTGCCGCCCACCAGCGCGACAATCGCTGGCGCGGTCGCCATAGCAAAGCCGCCAATGCCGTAGGTTTCGGTAATTGCGCTGTCGCCGATATCCAGCCCGGAGTCTTCCGCTTTATACCCGGCAAACATCGGGCCGATCACCTGCTGCGCCGGGCCGGTAAACCACTGGCCGGGCAACCCGCTGATGCGCAGGCCAAACTCCACGCCGTTACGCGCCATGGTGGTGACCACGGTGCTGTACTCAATGCCGTGCGCCGCATCCATCGCCGCTTTGCACATCGCCATCCAGGTCGGGCCGGAGAAGTAATCACTGCTGGCGACAAAATCGAATACCTCACGCTGCTGCTCCACCGGGTAACCGGTCTGAATAATCCACGGCGTCAGCGCCTGGATCAGCAGCGCAGTGCCCGCGTTGTTGCGGTTATGGCACTCGTCGCCCATATGCAGCGCCTGGGCCAGCATCAGCCGCAGGTCGATCTCCCCCGCCAGCTTCATGGCATCCCGCAGCATCGGGCCTTGCACATCACGCATCCAGTTCAGGCGGTCAATCACGCTCTGGTCGTTGGCCCCCATGCGCAGGATCTTCGCCATCTGCTCGCTCATATTGGTATAAGCACGGTTGCCGTAGGTTTTGTTCTCGACGATGTGCATAAACATTGACGCAGAAGTGACGCCCGCCATCGAACCCACGCAGTCATGCTCGTGGCACGGCGAGAAGACGATCTCGCCAGAGGCCGCCAGCTTGGCCGCATCGTCCAGATTGGCCGCCAATCCTTCAAACACCAGCGCCCCGGTCACTGCCCCTTTCATGCCGCCGCACATCTTTTCCCAGCTAATCGGCGGGCCGGCGTGCAAAATGGTGTGGCGGGTCATGCCCGGTACCACGTTAATCGCCTGGTCGTAACCCACCAGCACCGGGTGCGACTGAATAATGCGTTCCAACGCCAGTTGGTTTGCCGCCGCGATCTTGTCGGCAAGATCTGGCGAGGCGATCTGATCCAGCGCTTCGATCACCGCCACGTTGCCCTGCCCCGGCGGCGTCCAGTCGAGATGGGTCACCGGCACATGCTGTTTTTTAAGATCGTCACTGAACATCGCCAGGCCAACGTTGATCACATTCAACGGCTGGTTAAATAATGTATGGCTCATCAGGCTTTCTCCCCTTTGCAGACAAATTCACGCGCCAGTAACCCGGTATTGGTGCTGCTGCTCGCCCAGATCACGCCCGCGTCCGTGAGCATCTGGCATTGCTGTTGCAGCGATGGCGTATCAAGATCGGTCCCCAGCACATAGCCGAGGATCTCCAGTGGCCGTTGCTCGCGGGCGGCAATCGCCTTGGCCTCTTTGATCGCCTCGATCATCACCCCCACCGGATCCTGGTGAGCACCAAAGCCGAGCACAAAATCCAGCACGATCACGCCAACTTCAGGATCGCGCGCCTCTTGCAGCAGGCGGCTGATACGGTTAGTCGGGTCGATCATCGGGTGTGGTTTGCCGTTGGTGAAATCATCATCGCCAAAATCGAGGAAGGTATGCGCTACGCTCTTATTCAGATCTTTCAGGCGCATCGCCGGGTCGGGTTGGATATTGCTGTAAACATCAGCGTATTTTTCCAGGGCGGCAAACATCGCCTCGTCACACAAAGTGCCACCACAGAACAGCCCGCGAATATATTTTTGCTGCGGCGTCAGTTTGGCGCGCACTTCTTCAATCAGCGGCCAGTTGAGCGGGTGGAGATCGAGCGATTCTTGCTTGATACCGGTGAGCAACACTGCTTTTAGCGCGGCCTCTTTAGTGCCGCGTGCAAACTGCAACCCATCTTCGTCTGCAGGCGGCGCATTGCGCCCGAGGAAACAGACCACCACCGGCTTGCGGCAGGCACGGGCGAGTTCCAGCACTTTGCGCGCCACCGCTGGCGCAGGCGGCTTGGAGATCAGCACAATCACCGCCGTTCCGTCGTCTTCCTCCAGCATTTGCAAAGCGTCGAGCATCATCAGGCCGCCGATCTTTTCACTCAGATCGCGCCCGCCGGTGCCAATCAACTGCGAAATACCGCCGCCAAACTCATGGATGCGCACGCTCAGTTCCTGGCTGCCGGTGCCGGACGCGCCGATAATACCGATGTTGCCCCGGCGCACCGCGTTGCCAAAGCACAGGGCCGCACCGTTGATAATCGCCGTGCCGCAATCCGGCCCCATCATCAGTAGCCCTTTCTCATGTGCCAACTGTTTCAGCGCCAGCTCATCGTCAATCGAGACGTTATCGGAGAACAGCATCACGTTGAGATTGTTCTCCAGCGCCTGGCGGGCTTCGCGCGCCGCGTACAGGCCGTTTACCGCGATCACCGCGAGATTGCTCTCTGGGATATTGACCTTGGCGCTGGCCAAGGTGGCATAGCGCGCCTCGTGCCGGGTGCCTTTATCTTTATGGGTGAACAGCGCTTCAATCGCTTGCAGCGTGGCTTGGTTCGCCTCTTCGCTGGCCCCTTTGATGACTATCATCAGGTCGCCATTTTTGGCCTCTTCCAGCTCCGGGGTTAACAGCCCCAGGTTCTGTAACACTCCTTTGTTCATCTCGGTGGCCATCGCCACAAACGCCTGTTCAACCCCGTCCAACTGGTTGGCTTTGGTCGAGATCGACATCAGCGAAACGGAATCAAACCAGGTGTTCTTTTTAACCATGATCCTGATGGGCATATTTTTCTCCAAAATATGAGGTCAAGAGGCAGGCATCCGCCATGCCATGCAGCATGTCGTAACCTGAACTTGAGCCGATCTGTTTAATCTCGTTAATGGTGTGAATAATAAGGTGGCGATCGTCATGCACTATTTGGGTTATCAGGTTGCTAATAACCTGCCGATAGCGCTGATTGATTGCCTCCGCTAAAGTGATTGCGCTCAACAGCGTGGTTTTTTCTTTCGCCTTTTCCAGCGCGGCGAGAAAATTCTCGCGATAATGTTGCGCCGGGTGGCCAAGAATAAGTAATATCACGCAAAGCCCAACCAGATAATCATCACCGGAAGGCGTTAAACCAATCCCTAAGCCAATAAGGGAATATATTGCTTCGTCAGGAATTTTATTCCGCCGCATTGCCATTAATAATGCTTCACGATGACGCTGTAATAACCTGGCTATCTCCTGATGAAATATATTGTCACCACGATAATGAAAAAGTGAATTGCCGGATATTGCGTGCTGATTAATCCATTCCCCCCATCGCTGCCAATCAATATATTTAATGCTTTCAGCCGTTAAACAGTGCTCAGGCTGTTGCCATAACTGGCAGTGGGAAAAATCAATCCATTTATCCTGACCAATTTCAATACCGCCCGGAGAAAACTGTACCCGTTCACCGGGGCTAAATACCTTATCGCAGTGCCTGAGCGCTATTCGGCAGCTATTGGGGGCGTTATCGTACTCATCACTTAATAACGTATAGAGCATGTGCTGCTCTGGAACGAACAGGTTTACCGCGCGGGAAAACACCTGTTCGACCTGCCCGCTTAGCCGCTGGCGGGGGAAAGCCCCCTCCGCCGATAGCGCTGTGATGCACTGCCTGAGTGGCGGTGCGATAGCGTTTCTCCTTGATACCCAAAATAATTCGAGTTGCTTGCAGGCGGCAACTGAACGAATCCCCAAGAGCTTACTCAAGTAAGTGACTAGGGTGAGTGAAGGCAGCCAACACCCAAGCAACTTGAAGTATGACGGGTATATTATGCGCCAGCAGCAACCAGCAGTTCTGCAATCTGGTGATAGCCTTTTTCACGCGCCAGCGTCAGCGGCGACTTACCATATTTATCGGTCATATGGGGATTGGCGCCGTGATCGAGCAGTAATTTGACAATTTCCTGCTGTTTGGCCCCGCCATCATTAAGCACAATCGCTTCCAGCAACGGCGTCCAGCCGACAAAATTGGTGTGGTTGACGTTGATATCGGTGCGCGTTAATAATTCGCGCACAATTTCAACGTGGCCTTTTTCACTGGCGGGGGTGATCCCTACGCCACCGAAACGGGTTAAACGATCCAAATCTGGTTTGGCGGGCAATACCAAACGCAATAGTGTTAAATCATTATTTAAACAGCTAATCAGGAAAGGATTAAAACAGGTTTGATCCTGCTTATCAACATCCGCACCGGCGGAGATTAATAATGCCACGCAGTCGTAATGTTTATTCAAGCTGGCTAGCGTAATAGCGGTTCTGCCTTGGCGATTGGTGGTATTAATATCCACACCATTAGCCAAGCATTTTTTCAGTGCATCACTATCGCCCTGTTCCGCAGCAAAAAGAAATGCGCTTATCAATTCTTGCTCTGGCATATTTTGGCTCCCTCTTTTCTTGTGGGCTTCTGATACTTTTCATTGCTACTGAGAATAGCAACAGACGCAGAAGAAAAACATCCGCTTAAAAATCATTCATCGCAAAGGGAAGCATTATTGAATGGTTTTCAACAATCAGGGCAAAATGTGCGGCAGCGCAGGCTTTCTCTGGCGTTTTCACTGTTTATTCAGGGGAAACGCCTCTGCGATAAACTGGCTTTTATCGCTTGCTACATCAGGCTTTCAACAAATCATCAGAAGTGTGACTCTCTTCAAATCAGTTGTAACGCCAGTGTTAAATTCCGTTCAATACTGGTTGCCCATCAGGAGAATTACCAATACATTCAACCCTGCGGCCGGAGTGGATTTCCCCTTCTTCGGTCACCACCATCAGGTGGGATGAATTCGGAGCCCAACGCATGAATTCCATTTTTACCGAAGAGAACCTGCTGGCTTTTACCACCACGGCGCGCTTCGGCAGCTTCAGCAAAGCGGCCGAAGAACTGGGCCTGACAACATCGGCCATCAGCTACACCATCAAGCGCATGGAAACCGGGCTGGATGTGGTGCTGTTTAACCGCAACACCCGCAGCATTGAGCTCACCGAATCCGGCTTCTATTTCTACCGTAAGGCCACCGATCTGCTGAACGATTTTCACGCCATCAAGCGCGGCATTGATACCATCTCGCAGGGCATTGAGGCGCGGGTGCGCATCTGCATTAATCAGTTGCTCTATACCCCACGCCATACCGCCCGGCTGTTGCAGGTATTAAAAAAGCAGTTCCCTACCTGCCATATCACGGTGACCACCGAGGTGTACAACGGCGTTTGGGATTCCATCATTACTCATCACGCCAATGTCGCGATTGGCGCACCGGATACCCTGCTGGATGGCGGTGGGATTGATTACACCGAAATTGGTGCCATCCGTTGGGTGTTCGCCATTGCGCCCGATCACCCGCTGGCGTTTATGCCGGAACCGATATCCGAGAGCCAGTTGCGGCTGTATCCGAACATCATGGTGGAAGACACCGCGCATACCATCAATAAAAAAGTGGGCTGGTTGTTACACGGCCAGGAAGCGATTCTGGTGCCGGATTTTAACACCAAGTGCCAGTGTCAGATTTTGGGCGAAGGGATTGGTTTTCTGCCGGAATATATGGTGCGTGAGGCGGTGACCGAAGGGGTTCTGGTGATCCGCAACATTCATAACCCACGGCAGGATTCCCGCATGTTGTTGGCCACGCAGCATGCGGCAACCGGGCAGGTTACCCAGTGGATCAAAAAGCAGTTCGCGCCGGGCGGAGCGCTGACCGAGATTTATGCCGATTTGCTCTATCGTATCTAAGGGGGGACATCTAGCCCTAATGCTTGTCAGTTAAGGCTAACCCATTCCCTTGGGGAGAGGAGACGAGCACCGCACTACAAGCCCCTCACCCCGGCCCTCTCCCACAGGGAGAGGGGGCGACTCCTTTAGCCATTGATGTATGATTTCCCCACAAAAATTACTGCCAGCCATAACGGCGCACAAACCAGCCTTTCACGCACTGGGTCAACACCATGTAACCGGCCAAAATCAGCACCAGCCATGGGAAGTAACTCAGCGGCAACGCCTGCAATTGCAGAAAACCGGCCAGCGGCGAGAAGGTCAGGCCGATACCGGTGGCGATCACCGCCAGCGTCATCACGCACAGCGGCCAGGAAGGGCGGCTCTGGATAAACGGGATTTTGCGCGTGCGGATCATATGGACGATCAGCGTCTGCGACAGCAACCCCTCCACAAACCAGCCAGATTGGAACAGCGTCTGCATTCCTGGCGTATTGGCTTTGAACACAAACCACAGCAGGCAAAAGGTCAAAACGTCAAAGATCGAGCTGATCGGCCCGAAGAACACCATAAAGCGCCCCAGATCGCCGGAGTTCCAACGCTGCGGTTTAGTGATCTGATCGTCGTCCACGTTGTCGAACGGAATGGCGATCTGTGAAATATCGTACATCAGGTTCTGGATCAGCAAGTGCAGCGGCAGCATCGGCAAGAAAGGTAAAAAGGCGCTGGCAATCAGCACGCTAAACACGTTGCCGAAGTTGGAGCTGGCGGTCATCTTGATGTATTTCAGCATGTTGGCAAAGGTGCGACGGCCTTCGATCACCCCCTGTTCCAGCACCATCAGGCTCTTTTCCAGCAGGATGATATCTGCCGCTTCTTTGGCGATATCCACCGCCGAATCCACAGAGATCCCGATATCCGCCGCCCGCAGCGCCGGAGCATCGTTGATGCCATCCCCCATAAAGCCGACCACATGCCCTTGCTTGCGCAGCAGTTGCACAATGCGCTCTTTGTGCAACGGCGTCAGCTTGGCGAAGAGCGTGGTGCGCACCGCCGCCTGAGTCAGTTCTTCATCATTCATCCGTTCAACGTCGCGGCCAAGCAGCACCTGATCCGCCGCCAGGCCAACGTCTTTGCACACTTTGGCCGCCACCAGCTCATTATCACCGGTGAGGATCTTAACGGTGACGCCGTTCTGTTTCAGCGCTGCCAATGCCGGAGCCGTGCTCTCTTTCGGCGGATCGAGGAAAGCGATATACCCTTCGAGGATCAGATCCGCTTCATCCAGCACGCCATATTCATATTCTGCCGCTGGCAGGATCTTGTTGGCGACGGCCACTACGCGCAACCCCTGCTGATTGAGATCGTCAGTCACGCGGCGGATGCGTGTCAGCAAAGCGTCACTGAGCGGGATCACCTCTTCGTCCTGCCGCACATGGCTGCAGATCGTCAGCATCTCTTCCAGAGCGCCCTTGCAGATCAGCTCGTGATACTCTTGGTCTTTCTCCACGATCACCGACATCCGGCGGCGTTCGAAATCAAACGGGATCTCGTCCACCTTACGGTAATGCTGCATTAACTCCGGCTGTTGGTGCTCATCGGCACAGTTCAGCACCGCCACGTCCAGCAGGTTTTTCAGCCCGGTCTGATAGAAGCTGTTCAGCCAGGCATAGCGCAACACCCGTTCGTTATTGGCACCAAACACGTCGGTATGGCGCTCCAGCACGATCTTATCCTGGGTCAGAGTGCCGGTTTTATCGGTACACAGAATGTCCATAGCACCAAAGTTCTGGATCGCATCCAAGCGTTTGACGATCACTTTCTGGCGCGACAGTTTGACCGCCCCCCTCGCCAGGGTAGAGGTGACGATCATCGGCAGCATTTCCGGGGTTAAACCCACCGCCACGGAAAGCGAAAACAGCGCGGCTTCCCACCAATCGCCCTTGGTGTAGCCGTTGATCAACAGCACGATCGGCGTCATCACCAGCATAAAGCGGATCAGCAACCAGCTCACTTTGCTGATGCCGCTCTGGAAGGCGTTCGGCTGCTCATCCTGGCCGATCACACGCTGCGCCAACTGGCCGAAGTAGGTATTACGGCCGGTGCCAATCACCATCGCCAGCGCGGTGCCGCTCACCACGTTAGTGCCCATAAAGCACAGGTTCTGGCACTCCAGCGGCGAATCCAGCGGAGCACGCGATTCAACCCTTTTTTCTACCGGCAGCGATTCACCGGTCAGCGCCGCCTGGCTGATGAACAGATCCTTGGCGGAAAGCAGTCGCAGATCCGCCGGGATCATATCTCCGGCGGCCAGTTTGATGATATCGCCCGGCACCAGCTGAGAAATCGGCAGTTCCACATGCGCGCTTTTGCCGGTCAGCGCGTCGCTGCGGTAAACCGTTGCAGTGTTACTCACCATTGCTTTCAGCGCATCCGCCGCCTTGTTGGAACGGGCCTCCTGAATAAAGTGCAGCAGCGTGGAGATCGCCACCATCAGGCCAATCACCAGCGCACCGGTCAGGTCTTCGGTGGCGTAGGAGATCAGCCCCAGCAGCGTCAGCAACAGGTTGAACGGGTTGCGATAGCAGTGCCACAGGTGGCGCCACCAGGTCTCGGCCTGCTGGTTTTCAATTACGTTGGCACCAAACTGGCTGCGTGCGGTTTCCGCCTCGCGGTCGGTGATGCCTTCCGGGTGGCTGTTGAAGCGCTCATAAAGCTGCATTTTACTGGCTGCCGCGCACTCCAGGCGCTGCTGGGCCAGACCAGTGGGCAGTTCATGTGCCGCTCCGCTGACGCTTGCCAGCAGGGCATCGCGCCGTACCAGGCGGCGCGGTAGGCTGCGGCTAAACAAGCCGAGCAGTTGACGGGGAATATTTTTGAATTTCATGGTGCGCACCTTGTCGCCCAATGCCTCACGACAGTGGATGAACAGCAAATCTGCACGCCGCAACGCTTTTTGGCACGCCAAAAAACGCCCGCCTAGGCAGATGCTCTATATGTTAACAACAGGGGCGAATTGCGAAGCACACGCCGCTGTTTACCGTTTATTTCACCGATAAAACAGCCACGCAGCGCGAAGAGGCTTTACCGGGGAACCGAATAGCTGTTTTCGGGGCTAGGATCAGGGTCCATACGGGCAATCATCTCCGGTAAATAAAAAGAGTGAACGACAATCGCAGTCATTCTGTTTTGCACAAAGATTCGTTGAGAAAAATACGCTATTGTGACGGGTATAAATCGTATGCTGTAAGTCTAGACCTATTAACATAAACAGTAAGTAAACCATGCAAAACCGGCTGACAATCAAGGATATCGCCCGCCTGAGCGGAGTAGGCAAGTCCACCGTCTCACGCGTGCTTAATAACGAAGGCAGCGTAAGCCCGCAAACCCGTGAACGGGTGGAAGCGGTGATCCGCAGCCATGGCTTTACGCCATCCAAGTCGGCGCGGGCCATGCGCGGCCAAAGCGATAAAGTGGTGGCTATTATCGTTTCGCGGCTGGATTCGCCATCGGAAAACCAAGCGGTGCGCACCATGCTGCCGTTGTTGTATCAGCAAGGTTTTGACCCGATCGTAATGGAAAGCCAGTTTGAAACCCGGCTGGTGCAGGAGCATCTGCATGTGCTGCAACAGCGCCATGTCGACGGGGTGATCCTGTTCGGCTTTACCGGCCTGACCGCCGCGATGCTCGCCCCCTGGCAGGAAAAAATGGTGGTGATGGCGCGTGACTACCCGGGGATTTCTTCCGTCTGTTACGACGATGACGGTGCGGTGAAACTGCTTATGCAACGGTTGCGCAAGCAAGGCCATACCCATATCAGCTACCTCGGTGTGCAGGAAGCGGACGCCACCACCGGGATGCGCCGCCACCAGGCCTATCTCGACACCTGCCGTGAGTTAAAGATCCCGCCGGTTGCCGCACTCGGTGAACTGAACTATCAGAGCGGTTTCCAACTGGCCGCCAGCGTGATTGAGCCACACACCACCGCGCTGGTGTGCGCGTCGGATACCATCGCCCTCGGCGCGATGAAATACCTGCAACAGCAGCCCACTTCACCGATACAGGTGTGCGCAATCGGCAATACCCCGTTGCTTAACTTCCTGTTCCCTGAGGTTTTTTCCGTCGAACTAGGCTATGGATCCGCCGGACAGCAGGCTGCACAACAGCTACTGGGCCAGCTCAGCGGTGAGCTCGGTATTCGCCAGATTATTATCCCCAGCCAGTTGGCCTGATTAGGGGCCTGAAGCACAACAAATTAGATAAGTGAGTTATTTATGGAAAACAAGATGCAATTCATTGCAATTGGTCAACATCGAAGTGAATACCCAGACCCTATAACGTTCACAAGTGGGACTCAACTTATTATAGGGGATAAGTATGAAGGTGATGAAGATTGGGATAATTGGTATTTCTGTACCGTACCAAACCATTCCGGCGGCTGGGTTCCTGAACAACTTATAGAGCGAAGCATCAAACCTGGCCAGGGTGTGGCGAAAGATGACTATACGGCAAAAGAGCTTGATGTTGATGAAGGTGATAAGTTTCAGGCGATAAAACTCCTGAACGGCTGGTTATGGTGCCAGCGACTCTCAGATAATGACATTGGGTGGGTGCCGATAAAAATCCTTAAAAGAATAGAATAAGTTAGCTGTTTTTTCAGAAATAACCGCACCAAACAAGCCAATTTACCCGTCTTTTGTCGCAAAAGACGGGTTTTGCCATAGAACGAGCAACGCTTCAATCTGCTCAACACCAGAGCTTATCTTCATGCTATTGCAGTTTTATTCGCCATTCTGTGATCCTCAACTCAAAATGGGAACGTTCCCATTTCATAAAAACCCACGAATGACTAAGCTTTATTTATCCCCACCTCTGCGCCTAAAAAAGGGTTTCATCATGAGTAAAGTTCAGCAGCAGGATATTGACCGCCTGATTGTGCTGGTGGGCGGCCGCGAGAATATCGCCACCGTCAGCCACTGTATTACCCGCTTGCGTTTCGTGCTTAACGATCCCGCCAAGGCCGACCCCAAAGCTATTGAAGAGCTGCGAATGGTCAAAGGCTGCTTTACCAACGCCGGGCAGTTCCAGGTGGTGATTGGCCCGGAAGTGGGCGATTACTATCAGGCGTTGATCGCCACCACCGGCGGCAACGAAGCCAACAAAGAACAGGCCAAGCTGGCCGCACGCCAGAACATGACCTGGTCCGAGCGCGCCATCTCGCACTTCGCCGAAATCTTCTTCCCGCTGCTGCCTGCGTTAATCAGCGGTGGTTTGATCCTCGGTTTCCGCAACGTGATCGGTGATATCCCGATGTCTGGCGGCCAAACGCTGGCCCAGATGCACCCAGCGTGGAAAACCATTTACGATTTCCTGTGGCTGCTCGGTGAGGCCATCTTTATGTTCCTACCGGTCGCCATCTGTTGGTCAACGGTGAAAAAGATGGGCGGCACACCGGTGCTCGGCATTGTGATGGGCATTACCCTGGTTTCACCCCAGCTAATGAACTCCTATCTGCTCGGCCAGCAGGTGCCGGAAGTGTGGAACTTCGGCTGGTTCACCATTCAGAAAGTGGGTTATCAGGCGCAGGTGATCCCGTCGATCCTCGCGGGCCTGACGCTGGGCTGGATCGAAACCCGTTTGAAAAAGATCGTGCCGGATTATCTGTATCTGGTGGTGGTACCGGTGGTTTCTCTGCTGCTGGCGGTGTTCCTGGCGCATACGCTGATCGGTCCGTTTGGCCGCATGATCGGCGACGGCGTAGCCTGGGCGGTGAAAGCGGTGATGACCGGCAGCTTTGCGCCGATCGGCGCTGCGCTGTTTGGCTTCCTGTATGCGCCGCTGGTGATTACCGGTGTGCATCAGACCACGCTGGCGATCGACATGCAGATGATCCAAAGCATGGGCGGCACGCCGGTCTGGCCGCTGATTGCGCTTTCTAACATCGCGCAGGCTTCGGCGGTGCTCGGCATCATCATTATCAGCCGCAAGGCCAACGAGCGTGAAATTTCAGTCCCAGCGGCGATTTCTGCCTACCTCGGCGTCACCGAACCGGCGATGTACGGCATCAACCTCAAATACCGTTTCCCAATGCTGTGCGCGATGATCGGCTCAGCCATGGCGGGCCTGATCTGCGGGTTGACCGGCGTGATGGCCAACGGTATCGGCGTCGGCGGTTTGCCGGGCATTCTCTCCATTAAACCGCAGTTCTGGGCAATCTATTCTCTGGCGATTCTGGTTGCCGTGGTGGTCCCGCTGTTGTTGACCATCATGGTGTACAAACGCAAGGCCAGCCGCGGCGAATTGCCGGTCTGAATCAATAAGGGGCCTGCCTGCGGGTGGGCCTATGGCAATACATAAAGAGGCTAAGGTTCCGATGAGCAATCCTATCCCCTGGTGGCAAAACGGTGTCATCTATCAAATCTACCCGAAGAGCTTCCAAGACAGCACCGGTAACGGCTATGGCGATCTGGCGGGGGTTATCCAGCGGCTGGACTATTTACAGGAACTGGGGATCGACGCCATCTGGCTGACGCCGGTGTATGTTTCACCGCAGGTGGATAACGGCTACGACGTGGCCGACTACTGCGCCATCGATCCGGCCTATGGCACCCTGGCAGACTTCGAGCAGTTAGTGGCACAGGCCCACCAGCGTGGCATCCGCATCGTGATGGATATGGTGTTCAACCATACCTCCACCGAGCACCCGTGGTTTAAAGCGGCACAGGATCGTAACAGCCCGCTGCGCCAGTTCTATATCTGGCGCGACGGTGAAGGTGATACACCGCCCAATAACTGGCGCTCCAAGTTCGGCGGCAACGCCTGGCAATGGCATGCGGCAAGCGGTCAGTATTACCTGCATCTGTTCGCCACCGAACAGGCCGATCTCAACTGGGAACACCCGCCGGTGCGCGAAGAACTGAAGAAAGTGTGTCAGTTCTGGGCGGATAAGGGCGTCGACGGGTTGCGCCTCGACGTGATCAATCTGGTGTCCAAACAGCAGGACTTCCCCAACGATACCCAAGGCGATGGCCGCCGTTTTTATACCGATGGCCCACGCATCCATGAATTTCTGCAAGAAATGAGCCGTGAGGTATTCCAACCGCGCGGCCTGATGACCGTGGGCGAAATGTCCTCCACGTCGCTGGAGCACTGCCAGCAGTACGCGGCGCACAGCGGCAAAGAACTGTCGATGACCTTCAACTTCCATCACCTGAAGGTGGACTACGCTAACGGGCAAAAGTGGACGCTGGCAGCGCCCAATTACGTCGAGCTAAAGCAGATTTTCCGCCACTGGCAGCAAGGTATGCACGACCGCGCCTGGAATGCGCTGTTCTGGTGTAACCACGATCAGCCGCGCATCGTTTCCCGCTTTGGCGACGAAGGTGAGCTGCGCGTCACCGCCGCCAAGATGCTGGCGATGCTGCTGCATGGTATGCAGGGCACGCCGTATATTTATCAGGGCGAAGAGATCGGCATGACCAATCCTGGTTTTAACCATATCGATCAATATCGTGATGTGGAAAGCCTGAATATGTACGCCGAACTGAGCGCACAGGGCAGAAGCGACGCCGAACTGCTGGCGATCCTGGCCAGCAAATCGCGCGACAACAGCCGCACGCCGATGCAGTGGAACACCAGCACCCACGCCGGGTTTACCCGCGGCACGCCGTGGATCGCCTGCGCAGAGAATTACCCGCAGATTAACGCCGAAGCGGCACTGGCGGATCAGGATTCGGTATTTTATGCCTATCGCCACCTGATCGCCCTGCGCAAACAGTATCCACTGCTGACGCACGGTGATTATCAGGATCTGGCCCCGGATCACCCGGCATTATGGTGCTATCAGCGCAGTTGGAACGGGCAGCGGCTGCTGGTCGTCGCCAACCTGAGCCGCGAACCCTTGGCGTGGAACGCCGCAGGGGTTGAGCTGGCCGATGTGTGGCAACCGCTGATGAGCAACTACGCAGATGCGGCAGAACAACCGCAGGCCATGACGCTGCGGCCGTTTGAGGCAGTATATTGGCTGGTGAAGGGATAATGTTTTCTCTGTGGTATTCCCCCTAACGCGGGGAATACCACAGAATGGCGGTTGGCTATTTATCGCATTATTTCAGCTGCCTGTGCGGCAGTGAACCATTAGCCAGCGGGAATGTGCCGGGTTCAACTTTTCTAAGCTGCCTGCACGGCAGTGAACTGTTGATCACGATGGAGCATATTCGTACCGGTTTTCTAAGCTGCCTGCACGGCAGTGAACATCATCGCGGTCCTTAATCGCGCCCATGGCTACTTTCTAAGCTGCCGGCACGGCAGTGAACTTTTACGATTTCCGTGTATTCCTGGGTAACTTTTTCTAAGCTGCCTGTACGGCAGTGAACGTTCCTTGTCGATTTCTTTAACAATGCTTTCATTTCTAAGCTGCCTGTACGGCAGTGAACCCGATACGTTCCGCAAGCTGTACTACGACAACTTTCTAAGCTGCCTGTACGGCAGTGAACCGTAGCCAACAGAGAAAGCTGGAGCGTATCGCTTTCTAAGCTGCCTGTACGGCAGTGAACTTTCCAGATAATCCAAGTATTCCATTGTTAATTTTCTAAGCTGCCTGTACGGCAGTGAACCCAGCAGCGACAGATTACAAGGGCGGTTACCATTTCTAAGCTGCCTGTACGGCAGTGAACGCGGACACCTTCTGGCAGATCAGGCCCGACTGTTTCTAAGCTGCCTGTACGGCAGTGAACTCTTCGAGCATTGGGAAGGATCGGAAATCTCTTTTCTAAGCTGCCTGCACGGCAGTGAACTACCCGCATGACTACCTGCCGATGCCGCTACATTTCTAAGCTGCCTGCACGGCAGTGAACACCGGAACGCCAGAACTGCCGGAATCATGGCATTTCTAAGCTGCCTGCACGGCAGTGAACAGGTCGCACTATCGCCCGTTTCCAGCGTCGCGTTTCTAAGCTGCCTGCACGGCAGTGAACCGAACCTCACGCAGCTTTACGCCGCTTTGCACTTTCTAAGCTGCCTGCACGGCAGTGAACGCTCAACTTTGGCACTAGCAGTGAACCAGAATTTTCTAAGCTGCCTGCACGGCAGTGAACTTCGCATGTCCTCACCCTCCCGCCCGGGCTCGTTTCTAAGCTGCCTGCACGGCAGTGAACGAAGCCATCGCATCACGACCTTTCTTCGTGCTTTTCTAAGCTGCCTGCACGGCAGTGAACGGCGCATGCAGCGCATCGTCACCCTACATCATTTTCTAAGCTGCCTGCACGGCAGTGAACGATTTTGATTTTGACACTGACATACCGTTCTATTTCTAAGCTGCCTGCACGGCAGTGAACGTTAATGCCAATGCGGCGGGCTGCAAGCCCGTTTTCTAAGCTGCCTGCACGGCAGTGAACCTCAGTAACCAAATCTTTACCGATACCGTCCATTTCTAAGCTGCCTGCACGGCAGTGAACTCCACGATTTGAAACAGCACAACGCCCTCGTTTTTCTAAGCTGCCTGCACGGCAGTGAACGGCGGCCATGATAAGCGGCTGCACTGTGTTTTTTTCTAAGCTGCCTGCACGGCAGTGAACTTAACGTCACGGAATGCGATCTGAGTGCTCATTTTCTAAGCTGCCTGCACGGCAGTGAACCTGGGCGATATCGTTAAGATGGATCATCTCAGTTTCTAAGCTGCCTGCACGGCAGTGAACCGTTCAAGAATAGCGCTAACCGCTTTATTTATCATTGAGTAACAACGCAAAAGGCTAAAAAACCCTTTTTCCACCGTCTTCTTTTCTCTCCTTTAAAATCAATACATTAGTTATGCGCTAAAAAAGAGGGTCCACGGCACCTTGGCTATTTATACGTTGAACTCTTTTCGACAACGCTGAAGAATGACGGCTGGTATTTTGCTTGATGAAAAACGGTATAGGCATTTATGAATGAAGTGATCTGGCACCTCTATATGCTGCGCATGCCGGGCGGCATGCTGTATACCGGCATCACCACCGATGTCGCGCGGCGTATAGCGCAACATCAGGCGGGTAAAGGGGCAAAAGCGCTGCGGGGCAAAGGTGAGTTGGTGCTGGTTTTTCACTGCCAGGCGGGCGATCGCTCAACGGCACTGAAGCTGGAATATCGGGTTAAGCAACTGAGCAAAAAACAGAAAGAAAACCTGGTGGTGCATCCGCCCAGTTGCCTAAACGATTTACTCACAGATACGCGCCAAAAAGCTTAAAACCGCTGTACCAACTGTACTACGCCTGCCGCTGCTTGTGCCAAGCGTTCATCGCTCATATCAAATACCCCTTGCACCAAATGCGGTGGCAGATAATCCATGCCGGTCAGATTGGCCATAGCGTTGAACGGGCGCAGCAAATCGGCCACCGGATAGCGGTTATACCCTTCCGGCGAATAGGCCTGCGCATTACCGCCGGTAGTCACTATCAGTTGCAACGGTTTGCCATGCAGCTTGGTGCCTTCGCTGCCGTAAGCGAAACCGTAGGTTAATACCGCGTCCTGCCATTCACTGAGGATCGCCGGTGAGCTGTACCAGTAAAATGGAAACAGCATCACAATCGCATCGTGGGTTTGCAGCAGTTCCTGCTCGCGGGCCACGTCAATCTGGTAATCCGGGTAATTGCGCATCAGTTCATGCACGGTAACGTTCGGCAATGGGCGCAACGCGTCGATCAGCGCTTTGTTGATCCGGGAATCATCCGGAGAACGGTGGGCGGTTAACACGAGAATACGTGACATAATTCGATCCTTAATTGATTTAATATGCCCCATTTTTTCATTTCTGCCGTTTCCGGTGTAGGCTGTTATCAGTCACATTAATTTCAACCTAAAGTATCAACCACTATGTCGCTGCCTTTTGACGTACATCGTCTGCTGCCTGCGTTTCTCAGCGCGGCCCAAACGCAGAACTTCTCCGCCGCCGCACGCCAGTTGGGCGTCACGCCTGCGGCAATCAGCAAAAATATCCGCGTGCTGGAAGAGAAACTGGCGCTGCGTCTGTTCCAGCGTAATACCCACAGCGTGCTGTTGACCGAAGAGGGCAAAACCCTGCTGGCTCAGGTAGCACCGCTGTGGCAGGCGCTTTCCGCCACGCTGGAAATGGCCGGAAGCACGCAACAACAACCTTCCGGCACGGTGCGCGTCAGCATGATCCCCGGCTTTGGCCGCCAGATACTGATGCCGCTGATCCCAGAGTTTCTCACGCGCTACCCGCAGATCGATCTGGATCTGTCACTGGATGCGCGGGTGGTCAATCTGGTGGGGGAAGGTTTTGATGTCGGGATCGGCAGCCAGATCGATCCCGACAGCCGCCTGGTAGCACGCCCGCTCTACCCGATGCAGATGCTGCTGGCGGCCGCTCCTGGCTATCTGGCCCAGCACGGCACGCCGCAAACCCCCGCCGATCTGCTGCAACACCATTGCCTGCTGCACCGCAACCCGGCGACCGGGCGCAGCGTCAAATGGCGGTTGCAGCAGCACGGCGCAACCCAGGCGCTGGATCTGCGTGGCCGCCTGATGAGCAGCCAGCCAGAAATGCTGCTGGATGCCGCCTTGGCCGGGCTGGGGATTGTCTACCTGTCTCGCTGGTATGCGGAAAAGCATTTCGCACAGGGCACGCTGCAACCGCTGTTGCAGGAATACTGGCCACGGCCAACGCAAATCTGGTTGTATTACGCCTCGGCCGATCTGCCGCCACGAGTGCGCGCCTGGGTCGATTTTTTACTGGACCATTTTCGCCACTCTCCGGCGTGATACGATCGTCATCACGCTTTAGCGATTTTGGCGTGTTACGGCCATTTGGCGTTCAGCCCGCTGATAGCAAGGGCTGCCATTCTTCCTGAAATTGGCCGTTGTACATCCTTCAAACGCTCTCCTGAATTCTTTGTCCCAGGTCAAAAAAGCCGACGACACACCCATATATAGTGCTCACAGTAAATTAATAATCTATATATAGTAGTTATCCACAAAGTCATCCACACGCCCCCGCAGCCCTTGTGTTCTGCGGCATTGCCCTGTGGATAAGCCGAAACTGTGCCAATACCCCAGCATGCGGGTGTAACGTTCCCCAACGGGAACAGGAGTAACAACGTGAAACCAGTAGTGATTAAACGGGACGGCTGTCAGGTCTCTTTTGACGAAGAGCGCATCAAGCAGGCCGTTGAGCGGGCCGCGCTGGCCGCTGGCGTGATCGATGCCGACTACTGCGCTACCGTCGCCCGTGTGGTCGCTCAACAGATGGAACAGCAGCCGCGTGTCGATATCCATGAGATACAGCAGGCGGTCGAAAACCAGCTGATGGCTGGCCACTACAAGCAACTGGCACGCACCTATATTGAATATCGCCACGATCGCGATGTGTCGCGCGAGCTGCGCGGGCGGCTGAACCAGGAGATCCGTGGTCTGGTGGAGCAAAGCAACGTGGCGCTACTGAACGAGAACGCCAACAAAGACAGCAAGGTGATCCCCACCCAGCGCGATCTGCTGGCCGGGATCGTCGCCAAGCACTACGCCAAACAGCATATCCTGCCGCGCGACGTGGTGCTGGCGCACGAACGCGGCGAGATCCATTATCACGATCTCGACTACTCGCCGTTCTTCCCGATGTTCAACTGCATGCTAATCGACTTGAAAGGCATGCTGACCAACGGCTTCAAAATGGGCAATGCCGAGATCGAACCGCCGAAGTCGATCTCCACCGCCACCGCCGTCACCGCGCAGATCATCGCCCAGGTGGCCAGCCATATTTATGGCGGCACCACCATCAACCGTATTGATGAGATCCTGGCACCCTTTGTCACCGAAAGCTTCCACAAGCACCAGCAGATCGCGCAGCAGTGGCAGATCCCGGACGTGGCAGGCTATGCGATGGCGCGCACCGAGAAAGAGTGTTACGACGCCTTCCAATCTCTGGAATACGAAGTGAATACCCTGCACACCGCCAACGGTCAGACGCCGTTCGTCACCTTCGGCTTTGGCCTGGGAACGAGCTGGGAATCGCGCATGATCCAGCAGTCGATCCTGAAAAACCGCATCGCCGGGCTGGGCAAAAACCGCAAAACGGCGGTGTTCCCGAAACTGGTGTTCGCCATCCGCGACGGCCTGAACCACAAATTCGGCGATGCCAATTACGATATCAAGCAACTGGCGCTGGAGTGCGCCAGCAAGCGCATGTACCCGGACATCCTCAATTACGATCAGGTGGTGCAGGTCACCGGTTCGTTTAAAACCCCGATGGGCTGCCGCAGTTTCCTGGGGACTTACGAAGAGAATGGCGAGCAAGTCCACGATGGCCGCAACAATATCGGCGTGATCAGCCTCAACCTGCCGCGCATCGCGCTGGAAGCCCACGGCGATGAAAGCCGTTTCTGGGCGCTGCTGGATGAGCGCCTGCTGCTGGCGAAAAAGGCGTTAATGACCCGCATTGCGCGGCTGGAAGGCATCAAGGCTCGCGTGGCACCGATTCTGTATATGGAAGGGGCCTGCGGCGTGCGGTTGAAAGCCGACGACAATATCGCGGAAATCTTCAAGCATGGCCGAGCGTCGATCTCGCTGGGCTATATCGGCGTACATGAAACCATTAACGCCCTGTTTGGCGCGGAAAAGCACGTGTATGACGATGAGAAATTGCGCGCCAAAGCTATCGCCATCGTCGAGCGCCTGAAGGCGGCTACCGAAAGTTGGAAAGCCGAAACCGGCTACGGTTTCAGCCTGTACAGCACGCCGAGCGAAAACCTGTGCGATCGCTTCTGCCGCCTGGATACCAGCGAGTTCGGCGTAGTGCCGGGCGTGACCGACAAAGGCTACTACACCAACAGTTTCCACCTCGACGTGGAGAAAAAGGTTAACCCTTACGACAAGCTGGATTTCGAAGCGCCTTATCCGCCGCTCGCCAACGGTGGCTTCATCTGTTACGGCGAATACCCGAATTTGCAGCACAACCTGAAAGCGCTGGAAGACGTGTGGGATTACAGCTACACCCGCGTGCCTTATTACGGCACCAACACGCCGATTGACGAATGCTATGCCTGCGGCTTTACCGGCGAGTTTGCCTGCACCAGCAAAGGGTTCACCTGCCCGAAATGCGGTAACCACGATTCGGCCAAAGTATCGGTTACCCGCCGCGTTTGCGGCTATTTGGGCAGCCCGGATGCACGGCCGTTCAACGCCGGTAAACAGGAAGAGGTGAAACGCCGGGTGAAACACCTGGGGAATGGGCAGATTGGTTAACAGCCCCCTCACCCTAACCCTCTCCCACAGGGAGAGGGGATGGACGGTGCCAGATTTTAGTCCAGCCCCCACCCAAGCCACGCTTTTCTCCCTCTCCCTAGGGGGAGAGGGCCGGGGTGAGGGGAACAAAAAAGAAGCTAATACCATGAATTACCACCAGTATTACCCCATCGACGTGGTCAACGGCCCCGGCACCCGCTGCACGCTGTTTGTGGCCGGTTGCGTGCACCAATGCAAAGGCTGCTACAACCAGAGCACTTGGCGGCTGGATTCCGGCCTGCCGTTTACCCCGCAGATAGAAGACCAGATCGTGGCCGATCTCAACGACGTTCGCATTCCGCGCCAAGGGCTGTCGCTCTCCGGGGGCGATCCGCTGCACCCTGCCAACGTCACCGCCGTGTTGCAGTTGGTGAAACGGGTACGCGCCGAATGCCCCGGCAAGGATATCTGGCTGTGGACCGGTTATCAGATGAATGAGCTGGATAGCGCACAGCGGCAGATCGTCGATCAAATCAACGTGCTGATCGACGGCAAATTTGTGCAGGAGTTAAAAGATCCGGCGCTGATCTGGCGCGGCAGCAGCAATCAGGTGGTGCATAAGCTGCGTTAGCTGGGGAATTTTTCACGCTGATGGGCAACGGCCAAGATTTTTATGGCGTCCCCCACAGTCATATAAACCAGCACCAGAGAGGCTTTGCTGATCAATAAGTTGCATGCCTCTCCATACCAAGGCTTACCCAGATTCGGATTATCCAATAATCGTTTAGCAGCCCGCTCAATCTCAGCATCGGCCTGCTCTGCTGCCAACGGGTTAAACGGATAGAGAAATTCAAAAATGCGTTCCCGATCCTGCAACGCAACGTCATCCCATTCGATGCGCATGATCTTCCTTATTTAGCTACGTATCTGGCCCTGACTTTAGCTTTAAAATCATCCATTCGTTGTTCAGCCTGCGATTCACTGACGTAAACCGCATTCCCTTCATGCAAACGGGCAAAAGCGGCGTCAACCTTCTCCTTGAGCCAATTTTCATGCTCTTCGGTTGCGCGTTGTTCATCAGCCAGTTGTTCTACCAAGCGACGGCAGGCTTCACTTAAGGTGGTGCCTTTAGCCTCCGCCGCTTTCTGTGCCAATCGCTTTGTTTCATTCTCAATACGAAACTGGATACGGCTTTCCATTCTTAAATCCCCTGAGCCTACTCAAATAATTCACCACTCATGAACAACCAACGTTAGCACATTTGTGACAACACAATAAACTCAGGTGATTGATTTTTGTTCATAGTCAAACGCACTCCTCAAGGAGCCGCTCTGGGTCGGCTGCTCTTCATGGGGATCAGCGAGACCACCACCGCCCCCAACACCAGAAAACCGGCGACCAGATAAATTCCCGCATTGAAACTTCCCGTGACATCCCTCAGCCAACCCATCAAGAGTGGGCCCAGCGCTGCGCCAGTCATCCCCGTGGCATTGATCACCGCAATACCGATAGCACGCGCCCGCAGGCTGATGGATTGATCGGGCGTGGTCCAAAAGATCACCATCGCGGCAAACGCCCCGCTGGACGCCATAATAATCCCCAGTAACTGCACCAGACTGGTGGTGCCCAATGCGGTAAACATCCAGCCTGCCGCAGCAAAAAGATAGGGCAGCAACGTATGCATTTTGCGCTCCTGCAAACGGTCTGAACGTTTACTCCACCAAATCATCCCGATAATGGTACAAACCTGCGGAATAGCGCTGAGAAAACCAATGGTGATATTGCTGCTGCTTTGATTAAAACTCTGCAAAATCAGCGGGGTCCAAACGCTTAAGGCACTCAGCGTGTTGGTCAGGCAAAAGTAAGCCAAGGTGTAGAGCATAATCACCGGGGTAAACAGCTCACGCCACATACTGCCGCTCTGTAGCGCGGTATAGCTGGTGCTCCCCTGGGCTTGCACCAGGCTCAACTTGTCTGCCTCCATCATTTCCTGCAAACAGATTTTGTCGTCGTCGGTTAACCATTTGGCCTTGGCGGGGCTGTCATCCAGATAAAACCAGACCACCGCTCCCAGCAGTACCGAAGGGAAACCTTCCAGCAGGAACAACCACTGCCAGCCACGGAGATCCAGCAGGCCGTCCATGCTCAATATGTAGCCGGATGCCAGCGAACCCAGCGCCATAGTGACCGGCATCGCGATCATGAACAGGGCGTTGGCCCGCGCGCGGTAATAGGCGGGGAACCAGTAGGTGAGATACAGCAATAAACCGGGTAAAAAACCAGCCTCGGCAATGCCCACCAGCATTCTCAATACATACAGGCTGTTAGGGCCAGTAGCGAACATCGTGGCGGTAGAAGCCACGCCCCAGATCACCATAATAATCGCAATCCAGCGCCGTGCGCCGACGATCCCCAGCATGATGTTGCTGGGAATACCGCACACCACATACATCACGTAAAACAGGGTAGTCGCCAGGCCAAACATGGTGCTCGTCAGGCCGATATCTTTCCCCATGGTCAGACCGGCAAACCCAATGTTGATGCGGTCCAGATAGGAGAAAACAAACAGGATGAATAGAAACACCAGCAGCCGACGAAACAGCTTGTTAATTACGGCCTGCTGGCGGGCATTCAGCCGCGCACCATCGGCCGCAGGGAGCACCGGCGGGTCACACTGTATCTGCTCAGAAGAGGGGCTACCGTTCATGATATCTCCGCAATAAGGTTCATGGGTGTTGAAAATCCGGTGCAAGCACGCGGATAGACGATCCACCGCGTTATCGGCTCGCGGGGAATATGTAATGTTTTGATATTTATATTAAAAATGGCCGTTCCCAGAGGTTCTCATGAACCATCTCTTTTTCGTTATTGCTCAATTCGACACCAAAACATGGGCTCACTTATAGGAAGGAACAGATCCGGGTAGCAACAGGTTTCTTCATAAATGATACAAAAATGTTAACCATGTTGCATTTTTGTATCATCTCTGTGCGATATTCGGCCATAACACGCTGGCGATCGGCAAGGAGAGCATCATGAGGTATGTGGTAATGCTATAGACCCCCACCATTAGCAGCTATAATCAGCGCGAAAATACCCCCCTCAGTAAGGAAAATCATGAGCCAAATACCAGATAGTCCGTCTCAGGAAGATCCGGTTTTTCACCGTGAGGAATTCCCGTTTTACTGGATCGTCAATGTCTACGCGCGTTATACCCAAATCATGGAAGTCACGCTCAAGAAGGTTCAGCTGGATGTGTCGCGCTTTCGGGTGCTGGTGATCACCCGCCTGTATGGCAGTGCCAGCATCTCGCAGATTTCCGAGTATGCGATGGCTAAAATGCCGACGGTCACTAAAATTGTCGGGCGGCTGCGTGACGATGGATTAGTGACGACCGTCAGCAGCGAACGGGACGCCCGCGTGACAGAAGTGACACTCACCGCTACCGGCAAGGCCAAAGTGGAAGAGGCGCACCGCCTGACGCAGAAGGTATTTGAAAAGGCATTTAAGGGCATGACAGCGGCACAGCAAGAAAAAATGAACCAGTCTCTCGGGCGAGTCTTGGATAATCTCAATGAGCTGTAACCTCCCCCGCGCTACCTCGATCGCAAAACTGTGATCGAGCGATTAAAATAGCAATTAACACCCTGTAAATAAAGACGTTATCACCACCGTCTGGGATTTTCCCCGACGGTTTTTTTATTGGAAAAATAACCTGATTTTTCATTTTATTCATCATGATAGGTTATTAACCCTGCTATTTTTAATGTTATATCGATTGTTATCAAGATGTAATTTTTATGTGAAATATTACTTGAATTTTCATCTAAATCATCCATGATGGATTCATCGTCAATCTGAATAAAAAACGAACTCCTGGTTATTCTAAAAACAGATACGTTTTTTAAGTCCAAGGTGGCAATGATGAACCATTTCAGTAACAGCAATGCCTACGTTGAGAAATTTACCCTGGGGCAAGGCGATCTGCACTTTGCGGTGAAAGATACCCTCGATGTCGCAGGCTATGCCACGCAGGCAGGGTGCCGAGCTCTCGCATCGGCCCCCCTGGCGCAGCAGCATGCACAGGTGGTGAATACCCTGCTCAATCAACACTGCGTTCTGGTGGGAAAGACCACGCTGCATGAGCTGGCGTTTGGCGTCACCGGGATTAACCCATGGAGCGGAACCCCGCTGAACCCTCAGTATCCCGCATTGATCCCCGGTGGTTCTTCCAGCGGTTCAGCGGCGGTGGTGGCCGCTGGTGACGTGGATTTCGCCATCGGCACCGATACCGGGGGTTCGGTTCGCTTGCCTGCGGCCTGCTGCGGCATTCTAGGGCTAAAACCAACCTATGGCCTGCTCAGCCGCCAGGGGGTCACGCCAGCACTGAGTTCGTTAGACTGCGTGGGCCTGTTTGCCCGCCAGGCAGGTGTGCTGCGCCAGGTATTGAGCCGCTTAGCCATTCAACCGGGTAACAGGCTGCTAACCCTGCCAGCAATAGGCGTGATTAGCGCCGCCGCGCCGTCTATCGATGCGTTAATTCACCGGGTGTTGAAACAGGCGGGAGCCGCGCTGCACCCCATCTTGCTACCCGAGCTTGACCAGGCTTATCAGGCCGGAATGGCCATCATTAGCCATGAAAACTGGCAAGCGTTTCACCCATTGCTGGCGCTGGATGGCATCTCCGACGATGTCGCCACCCGCCTGCGCGCCGGGGAAACGGTGAGCACCGCCGCGCTGGCCGAGGCTGAACGCGTGCGGCAGAGCTTCAGCGATCGGCTGGATACGCTGCTGGAACGCACGCCGCTGCTGGCCTTGGCTACCCTGCCGGAGCTGCCGCCGACGCTGGGCGAAGCCCGCGATCCACTCAGCATGGTCAGCCTGACAAAGCTGGTTCGCCCCTTCAATCTCAGCGGGCACCCGGCGATCTCAATCCCGATCGGTGAGCTTGATGGCCGCCCGGTAGCGCTCCAGTTAGTCGCCAACAAAGGCCACGACAGTCTGCTGGTTGATGCTGCGGAATACCTGCTCGCCAGGCTCCGCTAGCAGCACTCGCTCGGCCCTTATTTGATTAATCAACTCAGTAAGCACCGCTTACTGCGGCAGCACTCGGCTGCCCGCTAACCACAGAATCACCCAGGAGGAAGCCATGTCAGCTCTACATCGTCGTGAAGATATCGCTCCATTACTGAATGATATTGCGGCCCACAGCGTGGATTTTGAACATCAGCGCCATATTTCCGCCGACATCATTGCCCGTTTTAAACAGATCGGGGTTTACCGCGCGCTGGTGCCTAAGGTTTACGGCGGTGATGAATGTTCCCCGGCACAATTTTGTGAACTGGTTGAACAGATTGCCACCGCCGATGGTTCTGCCGGGTGGGTCGCCAGCTTTGGTATGAGCCCGTTTTACCTTGGGGCGCTGCCCACCGATACGCTACAGGCCCTGTATCGCGACGGCCCAGACGTGGTCTTTGCCGGGGGCATATTTCCCCCGCAGCGCGCGCCGCAGACGGATGGTGGCTACCGCGTCAGCGGGCGCTGGAGCTTTGCCAGTGGCTGCATGGGGGCCTCGATCTTTGGCGTGGGGATCATGCCGGAAGGCGGGCAACCGCTGCCGCGTATGGCGGTGTTACCGCAAAGCAGCGTGCAGATTGATCCCACCTGGAACACCGTTGGGCTGGCGGGCACCGGTAGCCACGATCTGGTGGTGAATGATGTGTTTGTGCCGCAGGAGTGGACCTTTACCCGCGGTGCGGCTCTCAATCTGGATGGGCCGTTGTACCGCTATCCGGTGCTCTCCCTAGCGACACAGGTGCTGTCTGTGGTGGCGCTCGGCGTGGCGCGTGCTGCGCTGAATGAAATCTACGCTATTGCTCATCGCCAACAGTCGGTCACCGGTGCGCCGCAGTTGGCCGAACGGCCACAGGCGCAGATCCAGATTGCCCGCTGCGAGGCCGAACTGTGCTCTGCCCGTTCCTGGTTTTATCAGGCGATTGACGACGTTTGGCAAAGGCTGCTGACGGGTAACGACGCTTCTTGCCAGCAAATCAATGCGTTACGCCTCTCTTCGACTCACGCCACCCGGGTGGCCGCAGAGGTGGCGCGCCAGGCTTTGGCGCTCAATGGCATGGGCGGGATCGCGCTGACCAGCCCGCTACAGCGCTATGTGCGCGACACCCTGGTGATTACTCAACACGCTTTTATGGGCGACCTTTCTTATATCAATGCCGGTACGGTGTTTTTCGGCGGTAAGCCGCTGCCGGGTTATTTGTGATTTTCACTCAACAGGAGCAACAAATGAGCCAGTCAAACAAACTGCGGGTGCTGTTTTGCATCGGCGTAAACCAGAATTTTTTTGATGCTACCGTGCCTGAAGCCAAGCAGGTGTGGGCCGCCTTTGGCGCAATGATGAAAGGGATGGAGGAAATGCCAGGGATCCGGGTGATTGGCAACATGGACGACGACCAGATTATGGTCGGGCCATCGCCAGGCTGGCCGTGGACGACCTACGTATTGGCCGACGCCGACGCGCTGGAACACGTCAGCGCGGTGTGCAATTTGTTCCGCACCACGCCCGTCGGCGATGGGGCTTACAAGTTATGGAAGTACTGCAAGATCGAAGCCCGCGTCGGCCGTGAACTGATCATACAGCACTAACGGAGCCGATCATGAACTTACCGGATGCTCAGCGTTTACAGCAGTTGGAGGATCAGCAGGCGGTCCGGCTGTGTATCAGTGACTACATGCGCCTGTGTGACGATCTCAACAGCCCGGAAAGTGCCCGCGCAGCCGGGGAGCTGTTTACCCCAGACGCCCGCTGGGAAGGGGTTGGCGAACCTTATGCCACCCGTCTTGGCGTGCATCAAGGGCGTGAAGCCATTGTGGCGATGCTGCTGCGCTATGTTCGCCAACCGGCTCACTTCGCCATGAATGCCCATTTCCTCTGCTCGGAAACGATCGCCTGTGAGCAGCCAGGGCGCTTACGTGGCCGTTGGCTGATGTTGCAAACCTCTACCTTCAGTACCGGGAGTGCGCATCTGAATGCGGCTGAAATTATTGCCTGGTTTGTGCGCGCTGAAGGCGGCATGCAGATCGCTCATTTTACTACCCGCAATCTGTTTAGCCGCCCGATGAACCACTGGAACAGTGCCGATGAACTGCCGGTACCGGATGAAAGCCGCTAATTGAATATACCCAAAATAATTCGAGTTGCTTGTAGGCGGCAACTGAGAGAAGCCCTAGGAGCATAGATAAACTATGTGACTAGGGTGAACGAAGGCAGCCAACACCCAAGCAACTTGAAGTATGCAGGGTATAAGTACAGGGGAATAACCATGTCTTGCCAGCACGCTATTGCAGTAAAAAACCTCGAAGCGACGACACCGCCCAGCAGCACCGAGATTGCCGCGTTGGTTAAAGCCGATCGGGTACACACCTCGTTGTATACCTCCGCTGAACTGTTTGAACTTGAGCTGGAGCGGATCTTCAGCAAAACCTGGGTCTGGGTGGCGCACGTCAGCGAACTGCCGGAAAGCGGCAGCTTTAAAACCACGGAAATCGCCACTCAGCCGGTGATCGTGGTGCGTGACCGCAAAGGAGAAATCCGCACCCTGCTCAACCGCTGCCGTCACCGGGCGGCAACGGTATGTGAGCAGCGCAAGGGTAAAACCAACAGCTTTGTCTGCCCGTACCACGGCTGGGGCTATGCGCTGGATGGCAGCCTGCGCGGCGTGCCGCATCCTGAAAGCTATGCTGACCAACTAGACAAAGCCGAGCTAGGGCTGGTGCAGTTACGTACCGAGCAATACGCAGGAATGATTTTTGCCACCTTCAATCCAGATATCGAACCGCTGGATGATTATCTGGGCGCAGCCAAAAAGTGGATCGATCTGTTTATGAAACAGGGGGCGGGTTATCCGGTTAAAACCGGCCCGGCCCATCGCTTCCGCTTCCCCGGCAACTGGAAAATCCAGTTGGAGAACACCACCGATGGCTATCACTTCCCCGTGGTGCATCGCTCGTTTTTAAGCTCCGTCAATAAACAGACCGAAGAGATGCTCAACTTTGTCGGCGGCAGTGGCTATGTCGAAGATCTGGGCAATGGCCACAGCGTGATGGTGATGATCCCAGAGTTGGTCGATCTGGAAGCCAACCTGGATGCGCCCATTCCTGAGCGCTTTCTCGAACTGGCACAGGCGCTGCGCCAGGATCATGACGAACAGCAGGTGCGCCGCATTGTGCGTGCCGTTGGCGGTTCCGGGTTCAACCTGAATATCTTCCCCAATATCGCCTGTTCAATGGCGTTTTTCCGGGTGCTGCAACCGCTGTCGGTGAATGAAACTGAAATCCATCACGCGGTGATCACCATGGACGGCGGGCCGGACATTGCCAATCAGGCACGCCTGCGGATGCATGAACACTTTCAGGGGCCGATGGGGTTTGGCACGCCGGATGACTCCGAGGCCTGGGAGCGGGTGCAGCGCGGTGCGACCGCCGGGGACAAGTTGTGGATCATGCTGAACCGCGGGCTCGCCGGTGAGCAGCCAACCGCCGACGGCCTGCGCAGCGACGTCAGCGCCGAAACCGGGATGCGGGCGGCCTACCAGATGTGGAAAAAACTGATGACGGAGAACTCATAATGGAAGCCTCTAACGCAGTGCTGTTCAGTGCCATCACGCTGATTAATCTGGAAGGTGATTTGCTCGATCAAGGCGACTTCAATGCCTGGCTGGCACTCTGGCAACCCGACGGGCTGTATGTGATCCCCATCGATCCGCAAGAAACCGATTTTAAAAATAGCCTTAACTATGCCTATGACGATCACCAGATGCGGATGAAACGGGTGCGCCGCCTCGACAGCGGCGAATCCATCTCCACTACGCCGCGCGCCCGCACGTTGCGCACGCTGTCGCGTTTTCGCCTGCTGGAGGCAGACGAACATCAGGTGGTGGTGCGCTGTGCTCAATCCCTATGGGAACACCGCAAGGGCAACAGCAGGCACTATGCCGCCGACGTCACTTACCACCTGTTGCCACAGGGCGATCAGTGGCTGATTCAGCAAAAGACCATCCGCCTGATTAACAGCGATGACGTGCTGCACAGCATCGGCTACATCCTCTAAGGAGCAAGGTATGACACAAACAGCATTAGTGACCGGTGCCGCCTCGGGCTTAGGCAAGGTTATCGCCACCCATCTGTTACAGCAGGGTTTTCAACTGGTGTTAACCGATGTGAACCTTCAGCGGGCACAGCAAGCCGCTCGTGAGCTGGATAGCCATGGGGATCGCGTACTGGCACTGGGGTTGGATATCCGCCAGGTGCAAGACGTTGAACGCGCGCTGGCCACCACCTTAGAGCGTTTTGGCAGCCTGGAGGTGCTGGTCAACAATGCCGCGCTGACCTTGGCAACCCCGGTGATGGACATCCAGCCCGATGAGTTTGATCGGGTACTTACCACCAACCTGCGCGGCACTTTTGTCAGTTGCCAGACCGTGGGGCGCTATTTTGCCGAACGGGGCTACGGCCGGATTATCAACCTGGCCTCGTTGGCGGGGCAAAATGGGGGAACCGCCTCTGGGGCGCACTACGCGGCCTCGAAGGGCGGCATTCTAACGCTGACCAAGGTCTTTGCCCGTGAATTAAGCAAGTTCGGCGTCACCGTGAATGCGATCGCACCTGGCCCGCTGGACTTGCCGTCGGTTCATGCGTTAGTCCCGGCAGAAAAGCTGGCGGGGCTATTGCAGATTATCCCGGTAGGCAAGCTGGGCGATGCCGAGTTTGTGGCGCAAGCGGTGGCGTTATTAGCCTCACCGCAGGCGGCCTTTGTCACCGGTGCCACCTGGGATATCAACGGCGGGTTGTTTATGCGCTAAGGCATAAGGGAGTCAATATGTTGATATTAAAAGTGATTGCCCGTGCATTGCAGGGCGATGTCGTCCTGCTCACCTTGGCTGATCCAGCAGGCAAGGAGTTGCCCGGTTTTACCGCCGGGGCACATCTCGATCTCCACTTGGGGAACGATCTGGTTCGCCCTTATTCACTGTGTAGCGATCCTGCCGATCGCTATCACTACCAACTGGGCATACTGAAAGCCGCTCAATCTCAGGGCGGTTCGCTGGCGGCGCATGCTTTGCAGCCAGGGGATGACGTGTGCGTGAGCACGCCGCGCAATCTGTTCGCGCTGGAGCCCAATGCGGCCCACAGCCTGCTGATTGGCGGGGGGATTGGTATTACGCCCATGCTGGCGATGGCGGCAACGCTCTATGCCGCTGGCCGTTCATTTACCCTTCATTACTGCGCCCGCAGCCGCCAACAGGCCGCCTTTGTGGATATGTTGGAGCATGCCCCCTATGCCCGCCATGTACGGCTGTATTTCAGCGACGAGCAACGCCTGGCATTAACCCCAACCCTGACGGATGTGCCAGAGAATACCCATGTCTATGTCTGCGGCCCGCCACGCCTGATGACGGCGGTCACCGAGCAGGCGATCGCCTTGGGTTATTGCCACGATCGCCTTCATCAGGAATGTTTTTCGGCTGAAGTAGAAATGCAGGGGGCGGCCTTTGACGTCACCCTGGCCAGCAGCGGCACCAAGGTGCGAGTGGCAGAGAATCAGAGCATTGTCGAAGCCTTGGCGCAGGCGGGGCTGAAAGTATGTGTTTCCTGTAAACAGGGGATCTGCGGCAGTTGCTTGACCGACGTGCTGGAAGGAGAACCGGATCATCGCGATAGCTATCTCACCGACGAGGAAAAAGCAGCTAACAATCTGATTCTATTGTGTTGCTCGCGAGCGAAAAGTGCGCAGTTAGTACTCGATCTATAAGGAAGAAATGATGACTCTTCAAACTGAATTTCGTAATGCGATGGCGCAGTTGGCTAGTGCAGTCTCGGTGATTACCACCGATGGCCCGGCGGGAAAATACGGTTTTACCGCTTCGGCGGTGTGCAGTGTGACCGATCAACCTCCCACCCTGCTGGTGTGCATGAACCGTAATTCTTTTGCCAACCCCCACTTCAAGCAAAACGGTACGCTGTGTGTCAACGTGTTGTCCAGCAACCATCGCGATCTATCGGGGATATTTGCCAGTGCCACGTTGCGCTCGGAGCAGCGTTTTCTCCATGACAGTTGGCGAGTACTCGCCAGCGGTGCGCCGGTATTGAATTCGGCCGTCGCCAATTTTGATTGTACGATCCATCAATTCCACGAAATCGGCAGCCACACGGTGTTTTACTGCCAGGTGCAGGCGGTGCGCATCAGTGAATCCCCACGTGGGCTGATGTACTTCAACCGTCGCTACTATGATTTGGATGGATAACTGCAAGATGTGAGGCCGATCGTGACGCAACCGGCTTTCCGGCGGTTTGGGGAATTTAGCGTTTTTGACTGACACAGTATCACAGGGATCACGTTAAGGGGGGATTTCCTTTACGCTGGGGGATTCAGATTGTGACCAAGCCGTGACGATCTGTCCCCCACTATGCTCAACGTGAGCAATGCAACTGGTCGGATTCTAAAATTTTCACCCCATTGCCAGCGCTGAGAGCCTGCGTCAGCAGGGTTTGTGCCACGTCTTTGCCAGCGACCGAGCGCCATTTCCCGGGCAGCAGCGCAAACAGCGGCACGCTGAGCCACTCCAGCAGGCGCGGTTTCGCCCGGCCCAACAGCATGGAAGGCCGCACCAGCGTGAGGCGTGGCCAGTTCTGCGCGCGCAGCGCCTGCTCCATTTCCCCTTTGGTGCGATTGTACAAAAATGGGGAACGCGAATTGGCACCGATGGCGCTCACCGCCAGGCAATGCTGCGCGCCCAAGCGCTGCCCGGCGAGAGCCGTTTCGATCGCCAGTTGATAATCCACATGGCGAAACGCCTCGGCGCTGCCAGCCTGACGGCGCGTGGTGCCCAGGCAACAGAACACCACATCTACCGACTGCTCCAACCCCGCCAGCAGTACCGACAGATCGCCCCCCATCGGATTGTGCAGCTTGCCGTGCGACGGCAACGCCGCCCGCGTGGGGGCGATGATTTCCGTCACCTGCGGAGCGGCCTGCAACAGTTGCAACAGCTCGCCCCCAACCAAGCCGGAAGCCCCTGTGATTAATACTCTGGTCATGCGTTCTCCCTTTACTCCCCAGCAAGCGTCCAAAGATGCCCTTGTCTCAACCGGGCATCTTACGTTTTTTTATTTCTTTACTGCGCGGGCTTCACATCTGCAACAAACGTCGGCAGATCCCAGGTTCCGCCCAACCGAATATAGCGACACATGCCTGTCGTGGCTTCACGACTCTTACGGAATGTTTCACCGTCCCACACCCAACTTGCCATTCCCCAACAGTCGCCCAACCCGCGCCCTTTGTGGCCATAAGAAATAACGCCTTCGCCATAATCCGAACCCGAAGTCGTCACTAATACCGGGGCTTCTTTCAACGTATTGTCGATCACCCAGTAACCACGGCCTTCGTTATAGGCGGCTCGCCAGCACAGCGCGGAGATCACGGCATACTTATCCCCCAACGGCGTCAGTGTGATGGCTTCTTCGCTTCCCTCGTTCTCATCCTGCGAGGGCTGTATTCTCTCGCAATCATCCGGTTTCAAGGTGGCCAACAGCTTGGGTTTTAACGCTGCAATTTCTGGCGCAGTCAGCGGACGCTCCTGCATTTGAGCGACCTTCACCGCCCGAATAACCGGAGCAGGAATTGCGGCAGGCACGCTGCTTTCCGGCTTGTCGCCCTTTTTAGTCAATGCCCCCAGCGTACCGATACGCCCCTGGACATCATCCATTTTCAGCATCACGGCGGAAGCGCCGTCACCAGAAAGCACAAAGGGTAGCGGACCACCTTTAAATTCAACTTTACTACTCCCTTTCACTGCTTTGATAAGTGCGCGGGTCTGGGCTTCTGATAAGCGCCAGGTATCACCCTCTGCCACTTTGAGCGCACCGGCAGATTTATCAGCAATCCAGAGGGTGAGTTTACCCATAGGGTTTGAACCATTCGACTCTATATCCCCCAAGGTCACTTCCCCCGTTGGCACCGTTCCAGGGCCAGCAAGACGCGTGAGCAGCACTGAACCACTGGACTCGCTCTCATCGCTATAACCCGCTGCACGACAGGTATTAGTGTTGTCACAGGCCAGTTCCCAGTTCTTGTGGCTGAAAGAAACACCACTGTCTTGCGCCATTACCAAGGGAGCAAATGCGGCCATCAGCGCCAATGCAACTCTATCTCTGTTTTTCAATCCATCTCTCCTTAATGGCCAAACACTAATATTATGAAAAATTAAATGAGCGTATTAACAAGATGAGGGGCGTACCCAATGCAGCTTTTTGCCAAATCCTAACGTGTTATCAGTCATTTTCACTTCCTGCAAAGTGAGCTGCCAGATCTGGGCTTTCATCACCTTCGCCACCGGAAAGCGCTTGCAGTAACGCTCGCGGGCCAGCCGATCTTCATCACCCTGCAACAGGGCGATATCACCACGATACTGCACGCCTTTGATCAGCGCGATGCTCTTTGGCTGCGGGGCAATGGTTCCCACTACCGTGCTGTTCTGCTGCATCAGGCGGCCATGTTGGGTGTGCGGTTCGGTCATCAGCCATAGCGCCATGCGTTCAGCATCGAACACGTAAAAACAGTTGGCGCACCACATCTCCACGCCATTACCGGCACACAGCGTGAGCACATGCTGCTTGTTGAGAAAACGGATGATGGGCTGCGGGTCTTCGGTTTGACTCAACGTTATCTCTCCTGTTACCGACATCTTCACGGTTGAAGACAGTCACAATTAGCGACAATTCATTTTAAAGCCAAAAATAGCATATTAATAAATAATCTTTGCATTGATATGCAAATCAAGCGGGCCTTATGTAATAACAATAAAAAAACATTCTGGCTTTATTTGGTTATCTACAGATCAAATTAGCGTGATACTGCCCAATACTCAACCGGCTTAAGCCAAGCCGATTCGCGCCAGCCTGCATTTTTGTAGCAATTAATTCACATCGGTGAATGGCTGTATAAGCCATACCTATTCATCACGGTGAATATAAAATGAATAATTATTTATAAACAGCCACGAAAAGGTGATACAAGTCACATTAACCGTGATTTTATTCGTTAAAATGGCGCCACCTTCACTCAAACAGGTGGATGAAAGATGGAAAACAATAACCGAAAAATGGCACATATCCGACGGACCACGCATATTATGATGATGGCCCACCGTAGTTTTTTTAGCTTTGCTTTCTTTAACTTCAGATAACCTCCTCCTCTACGTTATTATTGCGTATTGCAGAACGTCCTGTGTCAATTCTGATTTCTTGCGCCTAACGGCGACGGCATCACTTTGTCTTTATTCAAGGTAAAGCTCATTTGACGTTTTGTCTTTACAAATAAGAGCGAAAATATATTTCGTAAAAATATACTCTAAATAATTCGAGTTGCCTGTAGACGGCAAGTCTGGGAGTCGCCAGGAGCATAGGCTACTATGTGACTGGTGCGAATGGACGCAGCCAACACCCATGCAACTTGAAGTATGACGAGTATAAACTGCCAACGTGTCATGTTCATTGAACATTACCACGCTAGCGCACACCTTTATTTTAGCGAAAATATTTTTCGGCAAAGCCATTATTTGCCGACGGGATATTTTTGTCTGAAGAATGAGCAAAATGAAAAAATTAAAAATTGCCGCCAATAGCAAAACCTTGTCTTGTTTTGAAACCACGCGTGAAATTACCGATGTGCATCACAGTGATTTTACCGATATTGCCGCCGTGGTGCTTTCCGTAGATGACGTTCAGCAAGGTATGGTGGCGCAGTTAGAAGAAAACGGCCTGAATATTCCGCTATTTGTTGCCGTGTGCTGTGAAGAAGAGTTGGATAACGCGGTATTACCGGCGTTGCATGGGGTATTTGAACTCTGCGGTAAAAACACGCAGTTTTATGGTAAACAGCTGGAAGCCGCCGCGGTAAAATATGAAAGCGAGCTGTTACCGCCGTTCTTCAACACCCTGACTCAGTATGTGGAAATGGGCAATGCCACCTTTGCCTGCCCCGGCCATCAGGGCGGTGAGTTCTTCCGCAAACATCCGGCTGGCCGCCAGTTTTTTGATTTCTATGGCGAAACCCTGTTCCGCTCCGACATGTGCAACGCCGACGTCAAGTTGGGGGATTTGCTGATCCACGAAGGCGCCCCCTGCGATGCGCAAAAACACGCAGCCAAAGTGTTCAACGCCGATAAAACCTACTTTGTGCTTAACGGCACTTCGGCCTCAAATAAAGTGGTCACTAACGCCCTGCTGACCCGTGGCGATCTGGTGTTGTTCGATCGTAACAACCATAAATCCAACCACCATGGCGCGCTGATTCAGGCCGGAGCCACGCCAGTGTATTTGGAAACGGCGCGTAACCCCTTCGGTTTTATCGGCGGGATCGACGCGCACTGCTTTGACGAACGCTATCTGCGCCAGCAGATCCGCGAAGTCGCCCCAGAGCGCGCCAACCAGGCGCGTCCGTTCCGGCTGGCGATCATCCAACTGGGCACCTACGACGGCACGGTGTATAACGCCCGCCAGGTGGTGGACAAAATTGGCCACCTGTGTGACTACATCCTGTTTGATTCCGCCTGGGTGGGTTACGAACAGTTCATCCCGATGATGAAAGAGTGTTCGCCGCTGTTGCTGGAACTGAACGAAAACGATCCGGGGATTATCGTTACTCAATCGGTGCATAAGCAGCAGGCAGGATTTTCGCAGACCTCGCAGATCCACAAGAAAGATCGGCACATCAAAGGGCAGGATCGCTATTGCAACCATAAGCGTTTCAACAACGCGTTTATGCTGCACGCCTCCACCAGCCCGTTCTACCCACTGTTTGCCGCCCTGGATGTGAATGCCAAAATGCACGAGGGCAAGAGCGGCCAGCGCTTGTGGCAAGAGTGCGTGCGCATCGGCATTGAGGCACGCAAAATGCTGCTGGAAACCTGCACGCTGATTAAGCCATTTGTGCCAAGCCACGTGGACGGGAAACCCTGGCAATCCTACAGCACCGAAGCCATGGCAAAGGATCTGCGCTTCTTTGACTTTGTGCCCGGCGAGAAGTGGCATGCCTTTGAAGGTTATGAACAATCACAATACTTTGTCGACCCCTGCAAGCTGCTGTTAACCACGCCGGGGATCGACACCACCAGCGGCGAATACAGTGATTTCGGCATTCCGGCCACCATTCTGGCCAACTATCTGCGTGAGAACGGCATCGTGCCGGAGAAATGCGATCTCAATTCCATTCTGTTCCTGCTCACCCCGGCGGAAGATATCGCCAAAATGCAGCACCTGGTGGCCTTGATTGCCCGCTTCGAAAAACACATCGAGCAGGATTCATTGCTGAGCGACGTACTACCCAACGTGTATAAAAATAATCAGCAACGCTACCAGAATTATACTCTGCGCCAACTGTGCCAAGAGATGCACGATTTATACGTCAGCTACAACGTAAAAGAGCTGCAAAAAGAGATGTTCCGAAAAAGTTATTTCCCGCGCGTAGCTATGAATCCGCAGGATGCCAATACCCAGTTCGTGCGCGGTAATGTGGAATTAATTTCACTGGCTAAAGCCGAAGGGCGAATTGCCGCCGAAGGCGCGCTGCCTTATCCACCGGGTGTTTTGTGCGTGGTTCCGGGTGAAATATGGGGCGGTGCGGCACAGCGTTATTTCCTGGCACTGGAAGAAGGCATCAATTTATTGCCCGGCTTCGCACCTGAGCTGCAAGGAGTTTATATCCAACAGGATGAAGACGGCTGGAACCGGGCCTACGGCTACGTTATGAAACCTTAATTAACTTACAGGGAAGCGGCATCACTTTGCCGCCACACAAAGATAGATACCCTCGAATTTTAAGCTAATGCCAAACGACGGCGAGAAATTCGAGGAACATAATAGAGAGAAAGATCATGAGCAAATCCAATAATAAAATGGGGGTCGTACAATTAACGATCCTGACGGCGGTCAATATGATGGGTTCTGGCATAATTATGCTGCCCACCAAGTTGGCCGAAGTGGGTACCATCTCCATTGTTTCCTGGTTAGTGACCGCTCTGGGATCGATGGCGCTGGCCTACGCTTTTGCCAAATGCGGCATGTTCAGCCGCAAATCTGGCGGGATGGGCGGCTATGCCGAATATGCCTTCGGTAAATCCGGCAACTTTATGGCCAACTATACCTACGGCGTATCGTTGCTGATCGCCAACATTGCCATCGCCATTTCCGCCGTCGGCTACGGCACCGAGCTGTTTGGCGTGGTGCTGACGCCGCTGGGCATTTGTATTGCCACCATCGGCGTGCTGTGGCTGGCCACCGTGGCCAACTTCGGCGGTGCGCGCATTACCGGGCAAATCAGCGGCATTACCGTTTGGGGAGTGATCATTCCGGTGGTGGGGATTTCGATCATCGGTTGGTACTGGTTCAGCGGCAGCGCCTATCTGGCGGCCTGGAATCCACACGCCGTCCCGACCTTTTCAGCCATCGGCTCGTCCATTTCCATGACGTTGTGGGCCTTTCTCGGCCTGGAATCTGCCTGCGCCAATACCGATGTGGTGGAAAACCCGGAACGTAACGTCCCGATCGCCGTTCTTGGCGGTACACTGGGCGCGGCGGTGATTTACATTGTTTCCACCAATGTGATCGCAGGCATCGTTCCCAATATGGAGCTGGCTAACTCAACGGCACCGTTCGGGCTGGCGTTTTCCCACATGTTCAACCCGACCGTGGGCAAAATCATCATGGCGCTGATGGTGATGTCTTGCGTTGGTTCGTTGCTCGGCTGGCAGTTCACTATCGCCCAAGTGTTTAGATCTTCCGCCGAAAGCGGCTTCTTCCCGAAAGTCTTCGCCAAGGTCAGTAAGGCCGATGCACCGATCAAAGGCATGCTGACCATTGTGATTATCCAGAGTGTGATGTCGCTGATGACCATCAGCCCGTCGCTGAATAAGCAGTTCAACGTGCTGGTTAATCTGGCGGTGGTGACCAATATCATCCCCTACATCCTTTCGATGGCGGCGCTGGTGATCATCCAAAAAGTCGCCAAAGTGCCGGAGAACCAGGCGCGGATCGCCAACGTGATTGCCGGGATTGGCGCACTGTACAGCTTCTATGCGCTCTACAGTTCGGGTGATGAAGCTATGATGTGGGGGGCGATCGCCACCTTCCTCGGCTGGACGCTGTACGGCCTGGTGTCACCGCGCTTTGAACTGGTGGGCAAACAGGGTTAAAACACACAAGCCAAGGGTTCGAGGTTGTGCCCTTGGCAATTCGCGCTGTCCGCTACGGCCACTCGACGATGTAAGAGCACTTTTTTCACCAACAGAGACGCGGTGAACAAGGCTTGAAAACCGAGATAATCACGGGAAAACAGCCACAAAGAGTTAAAAAATGAACGACTATTTTGAATGTTATTATTTTAACCCTCCTAAATTCTGACAAAAAACCCGTAAAAGACTTAAAGTCTGAATAAATATGATTTTCAGGTTCAACAGCCCAACCAGGCCAAGAAACACAGGTCATCGTCTTTTATTTTTAGCCAATCATAAAAACATTACTACTTAGTTAATTGTTTGTTTTTAACAAAATAAATACAGAACACATACAAAATAATTATTCCTTCACCTATTAATCTTAGCGAAAGATATAAAAACAAAATATGTCATTCGATTTTTTTGAATGTCTTCTCACGCTTGCTCAGCAGGAGTGGTAGTTTATAATGATGAATAAAACAAATAAAAAATGTTGTTCCAAATAAATACAGTGTGTAACATGCCGCTTGGATTTTTATTAAATACAGGAAAGTAAAAAATGAACAAATTTGCTAAATTGGTACTTATTGCTGCTGCACTGTCTACTCTGACTGCTTGTACTGGGCGTATTGAGAACAAAACTAAAGATTGCAGCTACGATTACCTGCTGCACCCTGCAATTTCTATCTCTAAAATCATTGGCGGCTGTGGTCCAACTGCTAGGTAAGAACCAGCACTAGTGCTTGTTTTATTGGTGACGTATAAAATTCAACTAGTTACCCGCATTTTCAATATAATAGATCTATAGTTTAGATTCACTTATATTGTGAGACGCATAGGTTAAACTATTTTTATCGTCACCAACCTTACAACGCCAAGCTAATAATTAAGAGTTTTCTTGGTTGTTATTTACAATCAAGCTGAATAGCAATTAATTTCACTAACCAATGTATTTTGAGTTATCAACCATTCTCTACATTAGAGATACTTGTGAATTATCCCTTCTGCCACTCATGAAATCCCCGTTCTAAACGCCAATCTTGGAAAATGCGCATCGCACACGAAGTTGCTGTATTCGCATGGACGTAGAAGGCATAGCATCCTCCTTCATAGAAAAAGTCACCATGCTTTAAACAGCAAGGTTCGTTAAATAAATCTAACTTTTTGAAGATCACATCAGTTTTGAACTGAACTGCCCCGAGTTTTTTTGGAGAGTGTTAATTCTGGGCACTCAGGCTGCCAGTGCTCACCGCTATCCCCTGCGGCGCCGAGAAATACAGGGTGTCATTCAGCGGCTTCAAACGCTGCTCAAACATCGCCAGCTGGCTGTCGATATCCGCTTTCAGCGCCTCAACCTGTTCGGCGGTGGCGTTGAGTTGCTGTATCTGGCGTAAGCAGATGTCGATTTCCTTTAGCGCGGTCACCATGTCCAGCACCTCACCTTGCGCCTTGGCCTGCCCGTCGGCGCTGATAAACAGCCCCTTCGCCACACGTATCACACCGTACTCATCGGTACGCAGTTCAAAACCTGTTCCACGCGGTTTATCCTGCGCATCCACCAGGTGACCAGCATTTAACTGGCTCTTGCCAAATTCCGTGGCGAGCTTGATATGCTCCTCATTGCGCTTGTCCTCCATCCGCAGTTTGCTGTTGGCTGGCGTGCGCAGGACGTTGCGGGTGTGGTTGTCGCGGGTGACATGGTCGGGGTGTTCTGAATCGTGCAGCGCATAGGCGATGTAGGGCAAATCAATATCGCCGTTATGATAGGCGATGGCCACTTCCGTGCCATCGATAAGCGGGGTGTGCCAGCCATAAACCTCTCCGGCATAGGGCTTTGCCTGCCGCAACCTCAGATAGGCATAGCCCTGTTCGCGGTCATCACGGTCAAAATCCAGCTTCACCCGATAACACCCCTGCTCGTCCAGCCAGGCGTAGGTATCGCGCTGCTCGCGGCTTTCTATACGCGCAGGCAGTGAACCGTGGATTTGCGGACGTGGGCATTCCGGGGGGCGATAGCCAAAACGTTCGGTATAGGGCATGCCCCACAGCGACACATGCAACCGGGAATCGCGCGCGGCGCGGAAGGTCGCCTGCGTAATCAGCATCCCCTCTTTCAAGGCTGTAATGCGATTGCCCTGCGGCTCCAGCACCTGACCGGGGGCCAAATGGGCAGCGTTGCTGAACATCGCCCTGAGGAATGGTGAATTTAATCTGCCAGCTAAAGAGCGTATTTCTCGCCAAAACGACGTATGCTTACAAGTTAATCGAGAGAATAGTATCCTTATTCAAGAAAGTGTATATATAAATTTCTCCCCCCTATTTCACCTGCAATATTTTTTCCGTAAACCAACTCATTAGTTCCGATATAAAACAACCGACTATCCCTAGATATACACTTTCCCAAAAGCCCTTTTAAACATATTTGATGATCACCTTCCCAATACTCAACCTCCTCGCTATTATGTGGATACTCAAGTTTATTTCCCACAAAGAGAACGTAGTCACAACCATTAACAAATGGTCTCCACTTATCAATAATCGCACTCCTTTCTCTCTGCCATAGTTTTATTAAACCAGCTTGGGTTAGAGGTACCTCATCAACTAAAACGATAGTAGACCTGCACTCCATTTCCCAGTTTTCGTCATATGAAATATCCTGATATACACCATGTATCACACCTACTCTTGAAAAAAATATATATGTAATATATATCGCACCTACAATGCACACAGCAAGAGCCACTTTTAAAAACCTCATAAATTCATCCTTCTATAATAAAATTGAAAATAGCCTCATTAATGAATGAGTTACAACCATACCACTTATAACTCAGAAGGATAAACCATGAGCAAAACCAAGGTGAATCTTCAAAACCTTTACCATTCAAATCCCCAACATCTAATCCAAAGTGATCCTGTATCTGAAAAGACACATTTGCCTTAAATTTATTATCAGAAATAGAAATATAATTGAGAAAAATATTTATTGAGTATGTATCATGAATGGTTATCCCCAAACCATTAAACCAATCATGCTCATCAAACTTTAATGGAGAGTTTTGACCAAGGTAGTTTCTACTTGCATCAAATAACTCAAGAAATAAATCACTATTCATCATCGATTGATAAAGTGACATTCGAGTTGTTGGCAGGACTGTATATGCAACATACCTTATATTTTCCTTCTAGACTCACCTCTTCATGAACTTTGTTGAATACACCATAAAAAACTACCGGCGACAATACCATCAAAGCCGTGAATAGATCAAAAAGCAAAGATAACTTAATGAGTTTTGCATTTTTTATAGTCCCTTACCTCCTGTAATTAACAACAAAGCATATCACACATAAATCATTACAAGCATTACCTTCATCACGACATTAATATATAAAAATAGCCGAATTAACACCCAAAACAATCAATACTCATTCCGAAAAAATATATCCACACCAATCATTAGTTCAGATACACATCAAATAACAGAATGAAATCACAAGCCAAACTCCAATTAAGACCGACGTGCTATTTAATTAACTCCGCGCTGAGTTTTTTATTAATTATATGGCAAATTAAAAATATGAAAATATAATATACAATACTCAGAGCCACCATTAACATGCCTTTGTACGGCAGAGTAGGGAACCAATAGAAATACATATAGAACACTGTAAAAAATGCAATTAAAATACCAATTTTAGGCCTTGTAAAAACAACCAAAAAGAAAGTAAAAGAGAAAATAATTACCGCAGAATTAATTGTAATCCCTGATGATATGTCATGCTTAATGGGGCCGAAATACATTTGGTATATATATATAGCTAAACTATAGCTCACAACCAATAAAATAGAGCATAGGAATGCAGTTATTACTCTAAGAAATAAAATACTATTTTTTCCAAGTTGCATATTTTTCAAACTCGCTTCTTGTAATTGGTTGTCCAAGTGATACTGGGTCTACCTCTTTAGAGACCTCCTCAACCCTCACTGCCGGATATGTATTCCCACCTTGAGAAGTATGATATTGAAATTTTTTGCTTGCATACAGAGCACCTCTTAAAACAAAGAAGTTATCGTACTCGTTAGAGCCGTCTTCTTTTCCTAATAATGCATCAGTTGGAATACCAGTAGCCCAAGTTATCCCCGTCCTCACAGTTGCTGGTATATTATGAAACAAACGAAACGTATCTATAGCAAATGGTATCTGACCCACTGCGTCAGTCCAATATGGCGCCCCTTCAATCATAACAAGCAAATACCCGGCACCAGCTATTGGGTTCCCTTTCCAATCACCACTTTGCCCTTTTCGGTATGACAACGAAGGTCTAGCAACCAACGAAAACGAAACAATATCGCCCCACGTAAAATGTTTATATGCGTCCTTCACATCTTCGGACTCATTTACATAAATAAGTTCCCTATAACCATCAGCCAAAGGCTCGAACCATTGGTATTTAAACTGGTCGTAAAGCTCTTGGGCCGTCAATATCTTAAATGAGTCTTGCTCAGCACCCCGTAAAACAAATAAAACATCTGCATTTTTACGGGTTACTATTAAAATATTAGGAGCTTCGACTTCATGTTCTTTCTCATCCTTTTCTGGCGTTGTTTTCCCTTTTATCCCCAACTCTGTCTTTTCATCTTTAGTTACAATCAAGTATGACTCACCATCTACTTCCAGTTTTATTTCCTTCATTAAACCCTCACTTAACTAATAAAGACCCAATATTCAGACTCATTATCGGTCTTATCGATATAAGCATTATTCCCATTGCCAGAAATAATCTCTTTTCCATCCATATTCTCAATACGATAGTTGACGTTTGATGAAAAACGAATTTTACGGTCAAAGTACTGAGTGATCATTTTCATCTGTTTTAATGATTCCATTGGCATATCCGCCTTGCCCATCTTCGCCGTGCGTTTCACCTTGCGCACATACTGCGCCGTGGTGCCGTATTCAATCTTACCCATCTCGATTTTCACGTAGCTGCCGCCGCCAATCAGCGTGATGCGCTTCTTACCGGCAAACGAGATATCATCGGCCGAGGTGAGCGTCAGCTTTTTCTCCGCAAACAACCGCAGGTTGCCGTTCTGCGCCTGCATCTCTATCGGCCCTTCTCCCGATTTCAGGCTCAGTTGCCCACTGCGGGCAAACAGCCCCAGTTTGTCACCGGCAAGAGCGGTCATATTGCCCATCACACCAACGCTGATATCCCCCCCGGCGTTGATGGCCACATTTTTACTGGCGGCAAGCTGTAAGTGCTCACCGCTGGTCAACGCCATTCCCTGCGGTGCCGAGAAATGCAGGGTGTCATTCAGCGGCTTCAGTCGCTGCTCAAACATTGCTATCTGGCTGTCGATATCCGCTTTCAGCGCCTCAGCCTGTTCGGCGGCGGCATTGAGTTGCTGTATCTGGCGTAAGCAGATGTCGATTTCCTTCAGCGCGGTCGCCATGTCCAGCACCTCACCTTGCGCCTTGGCCTGCCCGTCGGCGCTGATAAACAGCCCCTTCGCCACACGTATCACCCCGTACTCATCGGTACGCAGCTCAAAGCCCGTTCCACGCGGTTTATCCTGCGCATCCACCAGGTGGCCGCTGTTTAGCTGACTCTTGCCAAATTCCGTGGCGAGCTTGATATGCTCCTCATTGCGCTTGTCCTCCATCCGCAGTTTGCTGTTGGCTGGGGTGCGCAGGACGTTGCGGGTGTGGTTGTTGCGGGTGACATGGTCGGGGTGTTCTGAATCGTGCAGCGCATAGGCGATGTAGGGCAAATCGATATCGCCGTTATGATAGGCGATGGCCACTTCCGTGCCATCGATAAGCGGGGTGTGCCAACCGTAAACCTCTCCGGCATAGGGCTTTGCCTGCCGCAACCACAGATAGGCATAGCCCTGTTCGCGGTCATCACGGTCAAAATCCAGCTTCACCCGATAACGCCCCTGCTCGTCCAGCCAGGCGTAGGTATCGCGCTGCTCGCGGCTTTCGATGCGTGCAGGCAGTGAACCGTGGATGTGCGGGCGCGGGCATTCCGGGGGGCGATAGCCAAAGCGTTCGGTATAGGGCATGCCCCACAGCGACACATGCAGCCGGGAATCGCGCGCAGCGCGGAAAGTGGCCTGCGTAATCAGCATCCCCTCTTTCAGGGCTGTAATGCGATTGCCCTGCGGCTCCAGCACCTGACCGGGGGCCAAATGGGCAGCGTTGCTGAACAGATGCAGGCGGCTGGCGTTGTTCAGTTCACGTTCATGGGAGAGGCGGGCGTAGAACGCCCCGCTTTCCGTTTCCGGCTCCAGTGCACAGTCATCACCGGCTTCGCGGTACGGGGCCGCATAGCGGTAATGCTCACCGGTGGTCACCGCTTCGCTGCGGACGCGAACTTGCGCATCCAGCGGGGTGCTGGCGGTACGGTAGTTGTAATCGCGCGTATTGACCCCGCCCGTGACCGCACGGTGCCAGGTGCGCACGCCCCACACCGACTCTTCCGCGCCATCGTACAGGCCTGCGGGTTCACAGTAGGGCAGTTGGACATCAAACTGATACTGGAGCGGGTGGTCGGCAAACAGCAGCTTTTCCTGCTCGGTCGCTGCCTGCATCTCGGAGCGGTACCAGATACCCACTTCCGCGAGAATACGCTGGATAAACTGCAAATCCGTTTCACGCCACTGGGTGATCAGTTCACGCGGTGGATAGGTGCATTCCAGGCGAAACTCAAAGTCCGGGCCTTCAAGACCGTGGGCACGTAACACCTGCTCCACCACTTCCGGCACCGACTGGTTCTGGTAAATGGCACAGCGGCGAGTACGGGAAAGCAACGCCAGACGGGATTCCAGCGCCACCCGGTAATGTGACTGGTCGGCAGAGGTGGAAAGCCACTCGAACCCGGTGATGATGCCGTGCACGGCCTTGCCGCTGCGCATCCGCAGGCTGGCATACTTCATCAGCACCTGCTCAGGCGCAATATCGGCCTGCGGGGTGGTGAATTCAATCTGCCAGCTAAACGGCGTGCTCAGTGCCTCCCGGCCACGCAAGCGCAACACATCAGGCTGAACCGGGCTATCGCTTATTTCAAGCATATAGCGTGACTGACTGTCGAAACCTTGCCATCCATTGTCCATTACCCTACTCCTTTACCGGCACCAGACTGAGGAAGCCATCCGCCAGTTCGATAGTCCGTGGTTTATCCGGATCAAGCTCGTCACGGCGCAGCACCAAGCGCCAGCCGTTTTTCTTGAGATCCGGACGGTTGAACAACCCCACCACTGCCACATACTGGGCGTTCTCGTCCATCGGCATGTTCAACGTCACACTGCCCTGCGGCATCACCAACAGGGATTTGGACACCAACAGGTCATCCTTCAGGATCTTGTCGGCATTGCGCAGCAGCATTGGATAACTCGCCTCATCCACCGCCTTACGGTCTTTCAACTGATACACCCACACCATGGTGGACAGCGGCGTTTGCGCCCCATCGGCGTTGATGGCCGTGCGTGGGGCAAAATCCAGATGCAGCGTTTTGATCTGCTTATAAAAAATGGCCTTCGTCGCATTGACGGTGCCGTCCTTGACGGTCTGGGTCAGACCGCAACCTGCCAGCAGGGTGCACGCCATCAGCGTCAATGCCCGCCACCCGATTTGTGTTGCCATTCAGGAGTTCCTTTCGATTGTTCGTTTATTCAAAGCGGTAATGGCCGTCTTCTGCCGGGGATAATGCGCTGCATTGCAGCCCTTCGTAGCAGCCCAGACTGACGGTCAGGGTTTCACGGTGATTGCTGAGTTTGCCGTCTTTCAGCCCCAGCAGGCCGGTGCGCCCCAGTTGAACACGGCGGCTTTTGGTCAGCCGTGGTTCCGGCAACAGCCGTACCGGAATGGTCAGGCGCAGCCGCACATCGCTGCGATAACCCAAGTAGACGCGCATCAGCACCAGCAGATCGGTATGCAACTGCCCCCCTGGGAGCCAACCTGCCGCCTCGGTCGGGTTCTCGGTGAAGAGCGTGACCAACACACGGCTGTTAGCCTCTTTCCCGGTTTTGCCGAGCGACGCCCGTTGGGCCAGAGCGACCCGATTGCCCTGCCCCAGACCACTGCGATTGGCTATCGCTATCTTCACCGGATCGTGCTCTGCAACCCTGGCGTCGGTCTCCGGGGCCAGCAGACTGACCAGAGCGCGGATCCCTTCAGCATTACGGGTGGGTAAACGCATGGTGCCCAGCAGCGCCAGAAAGCGCGATACCGGCGTGGCAACCTGCTCTGCCGTACCCGGGATCCCCAACCCCACCAGCCCCAACAGGCACTGCGAAGTGGCGTCGGTACCGCCCGCCTCGAACGTGGCCGGATAGGCATATTTGCGCCAAATGCGGTAATACTGGGTGGTGATCCGGTGGCTGAAGATATCCAGAAAGGCAGTGACGGCCTCGTGCCCTTCCTTCTGCTGGGCAATATCATCCAGATAGCTACTGGGCAGCGGGGAGTCAACGCCGTACATCCCAAGAAAGGTGGTCCGCACGGTGGGTGGCAACGCCGGATTATCGGGGTCCGTCTCCACTGCTTTTAATTCACGGACCGGAAACCCCATGCCCGGCCAGGGGCGGAAACGCACCGGATCGCTACCGGGATGACTGGTTGCTCCCAGCTTGGGTCCCTCGGGGTTTTCCTGCTCCAGCAACTGGCAGAAACGGTAAAAGTTGGCCCGCCAGATATCCTTGTCGAGGTAGAGCGTCAGCCCGGTACGTGCTGACTGTGGTTCTCGCGCCATCTCAGTCGTTTCCCTGTAGGTTGCAGCACCAGCGTGAGCTGGTTGAAAAGATGAATATCCGCATACAGCGCAAAGAAACGGTGCAGCATTTCACCAAACAGATTCACATCGCCTTCGCCCGCAAAGTCATCACTGTTAAGCGTGATTTCGATGTCCACGCCCCGCAGCATAAAGCCCTTTTCAAAGCGGCGAATAAGGGTATGTTTTACCGCCACAATCGCGGCCAGGCGACGACGGTTCATCTCGTCATCGGTCCAGTCATACAGCGCCAGGGTACCCCGCAACACTTCGGGGTTATCCATCATGCTGAGGAAATTCGAGCCCAAATGGCTCATCACCCGCCAGTGAAAGCGATCGTTGGCCGGGGGATACAGTGGCAGTGTCGGCGCTGACAGGTTCAGTACCTTGACGGGGACCTTTCCGGCCTTGACCACCCGGCTTAACAGGGTGCTTTCCAGCGCCTTGCGCGGAAGCTGGCCGTTGGTGCCGGTGAGCTGTAGGGAGAGCGATTCCGGTTTTGCCGCCAACTGCTCCAACTCGAAGGAGCGCCCGCCGAGGATCAGCCAGGTATCGTACAGGCCAGAAGGCCCGCGTTTTACCCGGGTGTGGTAGTAACGCTCCGGTGCATCGTGGCGCATCATGCCGCCCCGGTGACGGAAGCTGGTGAAGGGAACATAGGGGTGTTTGCCGTTTTTCACCGCGCCATGGATCTGATCCACGCTGTAGATTTCGGTATGGCCGTCCTGCAAACGCAGGGGGCGTAGCAGGTACTCATTTTCCAGCGGATCGGGCGTTAGCGGATCGGCCTCCAGCGGGAACAGGTTGATCACCGGTGCGCAATGCAGGCGGAAGTTTTCTGTTTCAAACGGCAGGTCAGACGACCAGGCCTCGCTGAGAACAATGTCGATTTCAAACCAGCGGCTGTCGGGGTTAAGGCCGAGGGTTTCCAGCCCGCGCAGTTCCACAAACATAAACTTCGGGCGGAAGCTGAAGTATTCCAGCAGCAGTTGATAACCACTGAAAGCGCTATCGCCTTTCGGCCATAGGCGATCCTTGTCATCAAAGCCCATCGGTTTGCACCAACCGTCAAACTGCTGGCGATCCGCACGTGTTCCGGCATGGCGGGCATACATGGCATGCACGCGGCGGGTCATCGCCAGATGCAGCGCGGCGCTGACCGGACTTTCCGCATTGAGGTAGATGGCAACCTTATCGATCCCGGCTTTGGACCAGTCCACTTTTTCACTGCATTCAAAACGCAGCCGAATAGCAGAACGCCCGTCGTTTTCGGTTTGTAGACGAGCATCAGCGAGGTGCAGCGGCTGCAATGTGAGTTCGCGCGTCGTGCGGTACTGGCACTGGGTTTGATGGGGCCCGACCGGATGGGACAGCACAGAGAACCCTTCAGGCAGAGACTCTGCCTGGCGCAGGTGCTGCCACTCAGGGGCAAACTCGACAATCGCCAGTGACGGGATCGTGCGCATGTAATGTGGCCAGAGCAGGCTGACCAGCCCTTCGGTCAGTTCCGGCAGATCGTCATCAAGCTTTTCACGCAGGCGGCCCATCAGGAAGGCGAAGCCCTCGAACAGGCGCTCCACGTAAGGATCGCGAGCACCCGGTTTATCCAGATTGAGCATGGCAGCCCGATCGGGGTGGGCACGGGTAAATTCTTTACCGGCCTCGCGCAGGTAACGCATTTCGGCTTCATAGTAGCGCAGGGTCAAATCATCCATGCACAGGATCCCTAAACGTTGTCAAAAAAGGAGGAAATACAAACCGGTGCGAGGATGCACCGGCGTTCATATATTCATTTCAGGGTTCGGGTTGCTCGCTCGCGGCAGCTGGCTCAACGGTAAAGATCGTCTCTGGCAGGCGGAACCCTTGGAGTTTGCGCAGCACCAGCGGCCCATCACCCAGCTCACTGCGCAGGATGAACTTGAGCTGCTCGCCATCTGGGGTGGCCCACACCAGTTGGCTGCGGCCACTGTCGAGCGGCGTGACCTGCGCTTTATCCAGCAGGCGGATCAGCCCCCAGTTCCCCTGTTGGTCGGCATACAACTGCATGTCGGCTTTCACACTGCGCCAACTCAGCTGTACCCCCGGGTAATAGCTCTCACCCGGCCAGGTGAAACTCTGCCAGCTTTCCATCTGGTTGAAATAATCCAAATTTTGCTCGTCGATTGTCAGTTGCATACGGGCGACATCGCGCGAAGGGCGAGCCATCAGTTCAAACCGCACGCCGGCATCCCCCTGGGCAAAGACGATATCCGCAATCTCTGCCAGTTGGTTGATGGCGCTGAGGAACGCCGGATCCACGGTCATCCCCTGGCTGGCTGACGGATCCACCACCCAACGATTGCCTTCCTGCTGCAGAATGCCGCTCAGGTTGGCTTTCAAGAACGCAGTGATACGGCCGGAATCGCCACGCAGGAACTGCGCCAGCAGCGGCAAAGAAGCATCGCTACCGGTGGCTTTAAACGGGTAACGCCCGGCAAAGGCGGTATTCCACTGCTCGACAATCGTACTCTGCCAGCGGGAATTCAGGCTGCGCGCGGCAGGGGCCAGCACCTGCCGCCAGGCCAGGTCCAGCGGCTGCACAAACAGCGACTGACCAAAACCGCTCCACTCCTGCCCGAGGCTGGCGGCCGCCAGCCTGCCGTAATCACGGGTATCCGTCAGATCGACAGCTTTACCCTGAAAAACGGTCTGGGCTAACATTTGTGACATCGCCTGCGGATCCGGTGCACTGGTCACCTGTTGCAGTTTGAGGCGCACCTGCGTAACGCGAGCCAGCCACGACTGGAAGCTCAGGTTACCGTTATTGCCGGTACCATCTTTGCCTTCCATCAGCCCCATCAGCGGCCCAAACACCGCGTCCAATGGCCCTTTCGGCCCCTGAGCCTGCGCAATAAACTGCTGGGGATCCTTTTCGCGGCCTATCAGCTTTTTCGCCGAATCCACCAGCGAATCCGCCAGTGCCTCGCCCTTCTGACCCGTCTTGCCCTGCCAGGCCAGCGTATTCATCAGTGCCACCAGCGGCGACTGGCGTACATCGGCTAACAGGTTAAGCTGGGCGATGACTTCCGACAGGGAATTTGCCTCCTGCCACTGGATGGTGTTCACCATATTCAGCCAGGCATTACCGAAATCGGTAAAATAACGCTCGGTCAGGCGCGCTTTCAGGGCTTCCGACGAGACTTCGCTTCCCGCTGGATGCGTTTTGTCTGTCAGCACCCAGTCGATTTCATCACGGCGGGTTTTCACCACCTCATCAATGGCACGCTGAACCTGCTCTTCCCAGGCTTGGCGGGTGAACATCCCCGGTACCACCTCATCGGTATAAAACAGCGTGTCGGGATCCGTATCGCCAGTCATGTCCGCCAGCGTCAAGTCCGGCCAGTTGCTGGCGACGCGTTTCAGCATATCCTGATACAACCCAGATTCCGCATTGCGCTGGCCAATCTGCTTAAGCAGGATCTGGCGCACGGTGCCGACCAGGTTAACGTCAGGCTTGGTTTTCCACTGCGGATGATCGGGCAGATGCTGGGTATAAAATCCCAGCAGTTTCGGAGCCAGCTCCTGCCAAGTGCCCGTCGGTACCCCCTCACGCTGTGGCCACAAGGTCAGCACGTTTTTCGCCATCCACTCGGCATCCGCTTTTTCCGGGTGACCCAGCATCAGATAGCCTTTCAACAAGGTGTAGGTCTGCTGTGTGCCCTGGGCTCTGGCATCGCTGGCCGGGGGCAGTTGTACAAAGGCATTCAGTTGCGTTTTGAGATGCTCTGCTGTGGCATCACGCATCAGTTGCACGTTATTGCGGGCATACAACGGCCAGAGGGCCGCCAGGGTATCGTGGTCCTGATTAAGGCCAAAGCGGGTATACCAAGGTGCACCGGTAGTTTCACGATGTTGCAGACGCGCGATGGCCTGCTGGAGCATAAGCTGGTTACGCAGGCGTTCAGCCAATGGCTGTTGGGTATCCGCCGCCAGGCGAGCCGTCTCCTGCGCCTGATAAATCTGCGCCCGGTTGACGCTGAGTGATAACGCTGTACCAGCCCCCCAAAGGACGATCAGGGCAAACAGCGCTAAACGGAGCACTTTTAGCCCGTCGACGGTGATTTTTTTCGCCCCAACCTCTCGGCTATCCTCCTCCAGCGCCTGCCAGGCGGGGTGACTCAGGCGAACGTGCGGGGCCGTATCCGCGTCTGCCAACTCAGGGCTCAGCATGATCCCCCGCAGCCGGTAAGGGTTGGCTCCCTGCATTAACCCGGTCAATAGCACCGACAAACGGGCTTTCAGTTCGCCCTGCAACTGGGCAGAAAGGCGTAAAAACCAGTCATGACGCGGATCACGCAGCACCTGCGCCATCCCAATCTGGCGCAAGCGCGGCACCAAGGTATCAAGAGATGACACCGCCTCTTCCGCTGTCGCCCCCAAGCCGAACAATGCGCCGGTAGCAGCACCTTCACGCTCCTCCTGGGGCCAGAGTGCTTTATCGGTCAGCCACAGCCAAACCGGTGCTTGCCAGCCCAGTATTCTGTCGGCTTTCTGGCGATGGCGTAAATAGGCATCGCGTTCAGCGACAGAAGGAAGATAAGTGGTATTGAACACCTGAACGATGCCATCCAGTGGGCGACGTGGCCGCACCTGTTTCAGTTCCGCCAGGAAGGTTTCATTCGGTTGCATCTGCGCATCACCGGCGTGGATCAGCACCATACCGTCACCCTCCTGCCAGCGATCACGGCAAAGACCCGGTACGGCAAGCTCAATATCGCTATCGTCGCCCTGCACCAGCAGGATACGCACCTTGCGCTTCCAGCGACGGCCGTAGCGCTGGGTGAGGTGTTCGATGAGTGATTCTGGGGCAAACTGAGCTTTTGTTACATCAGTATGAGAGTGGTCCGTTGTCTCTACGCTGTCTGCCTGTTGATTGGCATGCCATTTGACGTGCAGACCAGCTTTACCTGCACGTTCAAACATACGCTCCAAAGCCCAGGCAATACTTCCTACCGTTATAACGAGTAACGCGCAATACAGGGCAATTCCCATACCGTCGTAAGGCCCAAACCCCGTGCTTCTGGCAACTGCCTCCGGCCAGAACCAGAACATACCGGCGGTAGCCAGAACCAGGCAGATTAACAACAGAGCGATAGAGCCAATAATGGATGAGAGTTTCATGACTTATTTACACAATCCCTGATAATTATTCTGGCGTCACAGCACATAACTGGTGACAGGAAGGCGCGAATTCTACAGCAACCATTTGCGGTTCGTGATCGGCCTGGCACTGCCGGGCAGCCAGTATCATGGATTGCCATGGCGCAGCAGTACCCGCATAGCCGACTACGTTATCAATATTTACAGTGCGTTGCACCGTGAGCTCTGGGGCAAAAGCGGCACAGGCATTACTCCAAAGCTCATCACTGGCTAAATTCCCACCAGTGAGCCACCCGCGAAGCGGGGCTGTATTTTCCAGTTTCCCCCAGAGCATCGCACGACTCAGAGCATGGTTGAGTGTGTCCTGTTTACTGACCTGTGGGCGATGGATCCGAACGCAAGGTGTAGGCATTCCAGAAAAACGTTGGTTACTCAACAACATTATGGTAATAGCTTCGCCACTATCCTGCGGTGGAGTATCATAAATCTGAGCACTCACAATGAGTAATGCAGCAGGAATATCGTAGTGCCGGTCAAGCCAGTAATCCATAATACTGAAGCCCGATAGATTGCGTATTCTTCGCAGTGGGAAATTAATATTTGAAAATAACGTATCTGCTAAATCAGCGATATTATCGCCACCATCAAATGCCAGATAACAAGGCATATTTCTCGGAAGTACGGCAAGCATATCATTGGCATGACCACAGATATCAGTTGCATATCCGCCAAGAATCTCTTGTGATTTTCCCTGCTCCGGCAATGCAGAATGCCGTATAGAGCTGCCCCCGTTTCTTGCCATGACATGTTCAAGAATAAAAGATTTATTCATTGCAGCCTGATGGGTTTTCACCTCACCGGGTTCGCCTGTTTCTAGCGCATTAACCAGATACTCCCCCACTAGCCAGGCAAAACGCTGCCCTCTGGCTATTTCAGATACAATCAGCTGTTCTCGTTCTTTATTCCATGAGGCTGTACCAACGCACTCTAGCTTGTATGCCGCCCGGCGCAATGTAAAAAGGCAGCCCCAGATGAGGGCTGGCAGACATGTCGCTGCGAACCAGAACTTTAGCCCCGTACGTTCCCCCTGCCAAAACCAGAGCGTAGCACCCATACCGAGCAGAAATATCACAACACCAAACATAACCCAGCGAATAGTAACGGGTCTGCGGATATCCGGTGCTTTAGCCGGGATTACATCAAGATTAACAGGCATAATTAACCGACCAGTGCATCCGGCAGCGACGTCACAAGCGTACAACCACAACCACATTTATGGCCGTGGAAGGCGACAGGAATACCATTATCAAGATAATCTGGATTGCCTTCCACAATCATCGTCGGCCCATGACCGATTATGGGGCAAGATACTTTATCGCCTTTACGGGCAACACCAATACCGCCAAAAATCATGGTATCAGAACCGGCCTGAACCACTCCGCCATGAGTAGTTTTATCGCCGATGCGAATAATTCCTTGCATTATACCTCCTATTTTATAAGAATTTTAGACATTGCAAATACGTTTACGTCCCCACGTAGAACCATCAAAAAAATTTATTCACCTCGTATATTTGATGCTTTACCTCACATTAATAATTGCATTTATGCAACGATATGGCTTCTTTTTTTCCATTATTAAAAACCTCAAAGTCAGAATTATCTACAACATCAAACGAAGATCGTTCTTTGTCATAAAATCCATTCCAATTCATGATTGCATTACTATTAATAAACTTAATATTTGCTATTGGTTTGCTTTTATCTATTACACTTTCATCAAAGATAGACCCTGACAAGTCAAGTGTCCTAACAAAATATACATCGTAGCTTTCTTTATTTTTTTAATCTCCCCTTGCACAATGATATTGTTACTACTAACTTCAATCTCTACATGATTTATATTTTTTATCAGAATAGACCCTCCAAAACCACCGCAGTTTGGAGACCATATTCCATTTAATGCCTGCTTCGCATTTACTCCACCTGAAAAACAAGCCATGTATATAGAGATTAAAAATGGAATTGATCTATTCATAACCAAACTCCTTGAGGAAATGGCAATGACACAAATTTTTTATTTTAATGTACAACACGGAGTTTTTAAGTCTGCTCATGGTCAGCATTAATACTCATTACTCCCGCTGTGAATCTACTCGGGTTCATAGCCTGGAAGTGCTGAAGGATAAGCATTTTACCAAAAGATTCTACATTAACTTCTACTGGATAGTTTAAAGCTTGTGGAATATTACGCTCTCTCACAGATACTGCTAATGTTATAAAGGTTATTAAAAACAGATGATTTATTTTCTTTCGTTATTTTACCCCACCCCAAATTTGATCACATTATCATCTTTAACATGAGCTTTACTTACACCATTTCCGGAGTAATAAGCAACCCTGTCTTTACTGATTTTTATAGTTAGGGTCATCACCATGATCAACTTCGCACTCTCCTGTGAAAACTTTCACAAATGAATTCTCTTTAAAAAGATACGCATTATTCGAACATTTCTTATCCCCATAAGAGATATTCCCAACTTTTGATTTTGGAATATTCTCCCCATTCACCCAAATTAAATTACTATTTGGATAAAACTCAGAGAAAAATGGGTCTGGAGAGTGAGTTCCATTATCTACAGTCGCATAATAGTTAGTGTTTTCATTAAATAATGGTAGCTCTGAAACTATTTCACCATTTTCTTTATCTATGACCCATCCACAAACCCATCCAATACTTCCACATTCTTTGGGGAACTCGCCATTCTTGCTAATATAAATACGGTAGTGACCAGCAAAGTTTACTTTTTCAGCAAGCTCTTGTTGCATTTTACTTTTCCATGCACTTGATCTCTCCTGCTGTTTTTGTGTCAGCATTATTTTTTTTGTAAAGACTCCATGGTTAATGGTGACTGTATTATCTTTAAATAGTGGAGCATCATTTTCATTTGCAAAAACAGAAAGTGAAAATGGAATATACACTAGCAGAAAAGATAATTTATTTACCTTCATTTTTTGATTCCTTAAGCACATTAATCATATCAACTGGTTTGATATGGGCTTTATTTACCCCATCACCAGAATAGTAAGAAACGCCCTCAGTTTGGGCAAATCTTCTTTTGTGTATCCGGTTTCCTTTTTTGTCTCTTTTAAATGAACCATCTGGATTAGTTTCATATTCTGTTTTTGATCGGCTGATTTCCTTACCTTTTTGTACCCCAGCAGATGCAAACTCTTTTGCCCAATCATAGATAGCATCTTCAACACTGCCGTTTCCTTCCAAATAATTTATAATAGCAGGGCGCTTTAATTTAATAAGATACTCTTCAAATATTCTATCTTGCATCACTTCATTATAGAGTGCACTCACATCCAAACTTAATTTATTCACTGCATCTTTTAATGTATCAGGTACGATCTGAAACCGCCCTGTTGCAAACAAACCATTAGATGTTCCATCTTCTTGCGATGCCATGACCTCTTTGAGAGTCATGGTTGTTAGATTGGTCTTGTAATGCGGTGTATAAGTCACATGTACATTATAAGCTGTATAATCATTTTTGGATTCTACATTTCCAAGGAAATCTGCAAATTTACTATGCGCCCAACCTCTCTTTCTCGACTCGCGCAAGGCATCGAGAAACATCACCGGATGAAAATGCCATATTGGCTCGCCCTTATTAAAAGGTGATACCTTACTCATCCACTCACAATCATCAATCCATTGCTTCGCATAATCGGCACGCAGCCGATCATAGTTCTGGAAGAAGACATTCCACCGATGATGGCTGCTCCCCCCAAACCATTCGCTGTCATGCTTCACCACCAGACGCGCGGCGATATCTCTTAGCCCCAGTTCAGGATGATGCAGAGCGTTGTAAAGCTCCTTTCCTGAAAGTTCACCGTCGCCGTCAGCATCTATTTTTATGACCATATTCTTATAAAACGCCGAGACCTGCTTTTGCTGTATGCCACGCTCTTTACCAACTTGCTCTGAAAGCCAATCGTAAGCGCCTTTGACCCAGTCTTCACGCAGGGACTTTGATACATCCGGTGAAGGCTTTTCCTCCAGTGTGGAGAATCCCCGTTCAGTCAAATCATACTGATGCACTTGTTTCACATCATCCTGACTCATCCAGCTATGTGGTCTCACTTCGAACCATGTCTTACCTTCTTTATCCACCAGAGGATTGCACTTTTCCCAAGGAAGGAATTTGCCGCCGTCCTTTAAAACAATGCTCGACATCAGCTCAAATGTGCTCTCCTTTCCCTCCCCCGTCTTCTGGTACAACGATTTTCCTGACAGGATCTGGATATATTTCTGCCCTGTCGTGACATTAGCCGGGTTATTCAGAAAATTAGGCATGCGCGGATCCATACTGATGACTTCAATATGCGCATAGTGGCAACAGTCAACATTGCCTTTTCCCGCTGGCGCAATATCTTCCCCCAGAAAACCAATGGCTTCTCCGGCTTCCATTACCAGCGCTGTCGGCGGTTTCACTACCTCATCAAACTCACCATGATCAACCGCATTTTGCATCCACACAGGCATCTGCAAATACTGTTCGCCATCCGGCTCCATATACTCGGGCATCACCGTAACCCAGAATGCCTCTCCCTCGGCGTACCCCTTACCATTTAGCTTTTTTGCAAGACCGAAGGGTTGAACCTGGTCACCATTACGAAACTGTTTTTCCTGCAACACAATGACTCGCTGGTCTTTCTTGAGCTGCCCAAATTTTGCAGGGGCAGCAGAGACTCCGTCAGATGAAGCACTATTCTCAAACTTACCCGCTTTACGCTGTGAAACCGTTGTTTTCGCTTTAAAGCACTTCCCCTTTGGGAACACAGATAGCGGTGCCAGCCCCATATACAGCGAGTAAAATTCTAGCCAGCTTTTCTCTTTTTCCGGGTCTGGCTTAAATAACGATTTCACCAGTACAAACGTGCTGGAGTAGCGTAATGTCTTACCACTATAATCAGCCGTTTTGTAATCCTGATTCAGACGCCAGGCAACCACCTCCCCATTAGCCATACACTGCAAGGGAACTGCTGTTTCTACGGTATCTGTAGTCAATATAGAACCAGGTGCCGATACCGTACTGATATGAATACCGCCATGCCACAGATGGTTAGTACCTGCAAGCCAGGAACCGTGTGGTTCACGGCCAATCAAGCCCATTATTTCTTCTAGAGTTGTGTAATCTTTCCCATCAGCTTTACGTGCTGGAAAACATATTCTCTTTGAATCTGTTGATCTTGTGCTTCCAGCACCTTCATTTTCACTCACATCTATATAACGATAAAGTGTATAAGCAGGCTTAGCGTTTCTGTATTGTTGACCAGGATAAAATCCTCTAAGCTGTACGAAGTCCGAAACCCAGTTGGTTCCATTAAATAGTGCAATATGTCCGTGTGGATGTCCCTCGATGGGTTGAATGACAACAACATCGCCAGTTTGTTGACCAGGTATAATAGCCGTATCTGTCAGACCAGTTCCTGAATAGACATATACAGGCTTAAAACCAACTGACTCAAAAGAAGGACCGTAATCACACGCTGATGCAGAATTTCCAATTCTTGGTGGTGGAATGCGAATTTTGACCCCACCGACTTCCACTGCTCTTCTTACATAAGCAGCACATCTGCCAAGACTACCATCGGGCTCAGCATGGCTGTTTATATAACTGACTGACGCATCATTATCCCACATAATTCCAGTCTCTTATTCCGTTACATTGATGATTTTCCAGCTATCATTTTCTTGTTTTAGTGTGACCCTGAGTCTTTTTGTGGGGGTTGTACCGCCACCTAAAACTACGCCAATCAAAGACTCCTTGCCTTTTTGTGAAATGATGTTGGTTTTAACATTTGATTTCCAGGAAGGGTAGACGTCTTGTGATTTTATAAAGTAATTGATGTCAGACTCCACCCAAATACCATACCAATCACAAATGTAATTTCCTTTATATTTTTTACACTCATGTTTCTGAGAACATCTTTTCTCTAAATCAGCAACTGAAACTGAATCATCAGAGTCATAATTACACATCGCCGAATCGTTGATGCTTTTCATTAATTTATCTGAAATATATCTTTTGATTAATGCGTCATTACCCACCAAGTCGTCATTTAAATATGCCTTATAAAAATCACTCACTGTGCTTTCAGGACCTATAAGCTCAGTAGCTAAAGATGAATGTGAAAACACAAAAATAAAAAAAAACGTATTACGCAAAGTAAAACTGAATGACTTCATGCTATATTCCCACTCATTGAAGGACTTACCGGTGACTTTATTTACCTATGTAATATCAGTCACATTAAAATTTTCAGCCTCACTGGTCAAACTTGCCCCTGTAGTTTGCGAGCAACTCGCTCCATAATCTCTTCCAGAGTGGAGTATTCGCTGTCATTCTGTTTGCGTATAGAAACACTTGTTTTCATTACAACCATCCTTAGCGTGATATATTGCCATCTGTAGCAGGAGGTAGAAGTTCAAGAGAGGTTTTATCATAGACAGGCACTTGAGTATCCAGTGACGCACCACTCATCGGCACCTGATAACGCGCGGTTTTAATGATGTAATCCCCTGCCGAACCGTGCTCTATCCCGCCCTGGCTCAGTTTCAGGTACGAGCCTCCGCCGTTCAGCGTCAGGGTTTTCGGCGTGCTAATCACAATCTCATCGTCACTGCTGGTGATGGTCACCTGCTGCTGCGCAAACAGGGCCATCTGGTTGTGTTGCGCCTGGATCTCCACATCGCCCTGATTGGCTACCAGCTTTGCCCCGGCCTTATGCACAAACAGCCCCAGTGCCTTTTCAACCACCACTGACAGGTTCTTCATCGCGCCCATATCCAGGTGCTGACCGGCGTTAATCAGGGTATTACGAGTGCTGGTCAGTTGCAGGTGTTCACCCGAGGTCAGCGCTACGCCCTGCGGGGCACTGACCAGCAGCACCGCAGACTGAAGGTCTTTCAGTCGGTCTGTCACCAGGTTTAACTGGCTTTGAATATCCGACACCAGCGCACCGGCCTGCTCGGCGGCACTGTTCAGCGCCTGCATTTCACTGTTGGCCTGGTTGATCTTGTTGATGGCAGGTGCCATCTCCAGCACCTGCCCCTGCGCCTTGAGCTGCTCATCTGCCGTCAGGAACAGCCCTTTGGCTGCACGCACCGCGCCGAACTCATCGGTACGCAACTCGAACCCGGTGCCGCGCTGTGCACGCTGTGCGTCGACCAAGTGCCCCAGGTTAAGCTGGCTCTTGCCAAATTCTGTGGCGAGCTTGATATGCTCCTCTCCGCGCTTATCCTCTAGCCGAAGCTTACTGTTCGCGGGAGTGCGCAGGACGTTGCGGGTGTGATTGTCACGGGTGACGTGGTCCGGGTGTTCTGAATCGTGCAACGCGTAAGCGATGTACGGCAAATCGATATCACCATTGCTGAAGGCGATGGCGACCTCGGTGCCGTCGATCAGCGGTGCATGCCAGCCATAACTCTCACCGGCATAGGGTTTCGCCAGCCGTAGCCACAGGTAGGCATAACCCTGTTCAGTGCTGCTACGGTCAAAATCCAGCCTTACCCGATAACGGCCATGCTCATCCAACCAGGCGTAGGTATCGTGCTTCTCCCGGCTCTCAATGCGCGCAGGCAGCGTGCCGGAAAGAATCGGGCGGTTATACAACGGCGGGCGGTAGCAGACGGTTTCGCTGTAGGGAATACCGTCAAACTCCAGCTGGAACGGGCTTTGGCGTGAACCACGACAGCGCACGGTAGTGATGACGATACCGTCTTTCAGGCCGCTCGGCAGACCGTCGCTTTCCAGTACCTGGCCGGGATCCAGCAGCGGGCTGCTGGTGCGGCCACTGACGGTAAACTGCTGATTGAGAATACGCTCATGGCGCGTGCGGGCATAAAATGCACCACTTTCCGGGCTCTCCACCTCTCCTTCGGACAGGAACGGTTCCGCGTAGTGATACACCTCACCGGTGGTGATCCCCTCTGGGCTACTGATGCTCTGCGTGCTGTCCTGCGGGGTCAGTGCCTCACGGTAGTTATAATCCCGGGTAGCCACGCTGCCACTCACCACATGGTGGGCGGTCTGGATATCCCAAATACTCTCCCGGCCGCTGTCGCTCATCCCGGAAGGCGAGCGCAAGGGCAGCGTTACGCCGAACTGATAGTGCGCCTGGGTATCCTGGAATATCACCACATCCTGCTCAAGGCGGTTGTCCATTTCAAAACGCCAGAATATCCCGACTTCTGCCAGCAAACGCTGAATAAACTGCAAGTCGGTTTCCCGCCATTGGGTAATCAGTTCCCGCGCCGGATATTCACGCGACAGGCGGAATTCAAAGTCCGGGCCTTCAAGCCCATGTTTGCGCAATACCTGCTCGACCACCTCCGTCACCGACTGGTTGAGGTAAATTTCGCAACCTTTGGTGTGCTGCAGCAGGGCAATGCGTGGCACCAAGGTCAGGGAATAACGCGTTTCATCCGCCGAGGTGGCAAGACAACGAAAAGACTGCACCACACCGTAGACCGTGCGCACCGGTGCCGCAGGGGCACCGGTGAACATCGGGGTCTGATAGGTGAATGACGCCGGTTTCAGCAACAGCGTCTCACAGGCGATATCCGCTTCAGTACAGGTGAGTGAGACCTCATACTGCCAGGGCTGGCTTAAGGAAGCCTGCGCACGAAAGCTCAACACATCCAGAAAGTGCTCGCACTCATGCACATCCATGCGGTAACGGGACTGCCCCAGCAACTGCTGGATTTTTTGTCCCGCCAGATTAATCACGGAATCACTCATCATTTAGATCCTCAGGCAGACATCAGCTCTGTGACACGTTCATCCACTGAACGTACTCCACTATTTAATAACAGTAATTAATTGCTATTCCCGACAAGATAGTTAATTCGCTCATCCGTCATTTTTTTCTGGCACTGATAGGTATTTATTTTTTGTTGCACACTGACAGTGTCTAATTTCGCATCGGACAACTTCCCACACTTTATAGCCTTTTCACCCACCCAGGCTACCTGACTCTTTTTCAAAGCATCACGTGATGAATCAGGCAAATCCTTCCATACTCTATTTAACTCTCTATCTGAGTCTTCGTAGTTATATTTCGCTGAGCTTAACTTCCCTTGGGAGTTACTATCGATTATTTTATCTTTATCCGCAGACATCACTACTGCATTGTACATTGATGAGGATGCGTTAATTCCATCAAGATCACTAATAAGAATATCTTTTTTATTATCAGCAAGTTTGATGCTGTAGTTAGCATTACTCCAAACCACGCTCCCATTAACAAGCTTGCCACTATAACCTTTTATTTCAGATAGCTTTGATGGGATATCGCCAACAACATCAATAACCTCTTGTGGTAATTTAACAGAAACAGTGGCACCACAGTATAATGTTTCACTTCTAGTGCTCAATGTTGACACATTGGCCACATTAACCTCTAATGCATTCAACTTACTCTGATAAACATCAAGCGGCTTGCTATAAAACGCCTTGCCGTTAGTAAGAAAATTACTTTGCAACAGGCCAGAAGCATCACTTTTAATAAAATCTGAAAATGCCTTAACCGCATCTTCCCTGCCACACTTGAAGTCATTGGAATCAAATAACCCAGCATTTGCATTAAAGGAAAGTGCTGCAATAGCGGTCGCTAACAAGTACTTCTTATGCATACTATTTATCTCTTTTATCTATGGAGTGAAAATTTATCAATTACTTTCTGCACAGCTCGAGCAAGCTAACTTTTAATATTTTTTTGTAAAGGAAACTTATTTTCAGCCATTAAATGCAACACCGTCATACTGCAAGCTTCCTATGCATTGGCTTCCTTCGCTCTCCGGTGACTTACTTGAGTATTCATTCTGTACTCGGTTCATCAAACGCCAGCGTGATGCCCGCGTCCTTGTTCCACCCCAGCGTCAGCCGGGTCGGGTGGTGTTTTGCGGCCTTCTGGCTAAGCAGTTGTTGGCTCAGCACCGGCAAGACATGCTGGTTCAGCAGGCTGTCGATATGGCGTGCCCCGCTGTCCGGTTGCAGGCAGGCGGCAACCAGGGCGTCGCTCAGACTGTCTTCCATCACACAACGCAAACCGTAATGCTGCTGTAACCGTTGGGCCAACTGCGCCAGTTTGATGGCGACGATGCGTTTAAGCGCCTCTGCGCCCAGCGGGCGGTAAATCAGGGTCTGGAAGCGCGCCAGCAGCGCCGGTTGGAAATGGTCACGCAACAGCGGGCGCAGCCGTTCGTGTAATTCGCTCTCCGGCGCGTCGGGGTGCTGGTTCAGGTATGACATCAGCGCATCGCTGCCGAGGTTCGAGGTCATGACTATCACGGTATTGCGAAAATCAATCTCGCGCCCTTCGCCGTCGCGCATAAAGCCCCGGTCAAACACCTGATAGAACAGGTTGAGCACGTCGCGGTGGGCCTTTTCCACCTCATCCAGCAACACCACGCTATACGGGCGCTGGCGCACCGCCTCAGTCAGCATGCCGCCTTGACCATAGCCGACGTAGCCCGGTGGTGAGCCTTTGAGCTGGCTGACGGTATGGGCTTCCTGGTATTCGGAGAGGTTGATGGTGACTAGCGACGCTTCACCGCCAAACAGGGTATCCGCCAGCGCCAGCGCGGTTTCGGTCTTACCTACCCCGCTTGGGCCAACCAGCAGGAATACCCCTTGTGGGCCGTTGTCCGGCGTCAGCCCGGCGCGGGTGGCACGCAGCCGTTGTGCCAGGTCACCCAGCGCCACGTCCTGCCCGATAACCCGTTTCGCCAACTGGCGTTCAAGCTGCAATAACTCGCTCTGGTCGTCTTTCAGCAGGCTGCCCAGCGGCACGCCGGTCCAGTCGGCAATCACCGTCGCCACCGTCCGCGCATCCACGTCCAGCCACAGCAGCGGGTTACAGCGCTGGATATCGTGCAACTGCGCCCGGAGTGCGTCACACTCCTCACGGCGGTGGCCTTCCTGACGCGCGACCAGCAGTTGTTCGGTCAGCGCACGCTCTTTCTCGTATTGCACCGCCAGCCGGACCTGATGTTTCTGCAATGCACGGAGCCGGTCGCTGATATCCGCCAGCCGGGCCGGGTCAACGGCGGGGTCCAGCACCTTATCCTGCTCAAGCGCCTGTTGCTCGATGGTCAGCGCCGCCAGCTCTGTTCTGAGGTGCACGATTTGCTCGGGCTCACTGTCCAGCCCCATACGCACCCGCGCACTGGCGGTATCCAGCAGGTCGACCGCTTTATCCGGCAACTGTCGGCCGGTCAGGTAACGGCGCGAGAGCGTCACGGCGGCTTTTACTGCCGAATCGCAGATATGCACCCCGTGGTAGCTGGCATAACGCGCCTTCAGGCCGCGCAGCATCCGGCAGGCGTTCACATCATCCGGCTCTTCGACTTTGACCAGTTGGAAGCGCCGCTCCAGTGCCGCATCTCGCTCAAAATACTGTTTGTACTCTGACCAGGTGGTGGCCGCGATGGTACGCAGTTCCCCGCGCGCCAGCGCCGGTTTCAGCAGGTTGGCCGCATCGGCACCGCCCGCCTGATTACCCGCACCAATCAGGGTGTGGGCTTCGTCGATAAACAGCAGTATCGGCGTCGGTGACTGCTGCACCGCCGCAATCACGTTCTTCAGCCGTTGTTCAAACTCGCCGCGCACGCCCGCCCCCGCCTGCAGCAGGCCTAAGTCGAGGGTGCGTATCGCGATATTTTTCAAACTGGCCGGGACATCGCCTTCCGCCAGGCGCAGCGCCAGCCCTTCCACCAGGGCGGTTTTGCCGACGCCGGGCTCACCGACTAAAATCGGGTTGTTCTTGCGGCGGCGGGAGAGTATATCCACCATCTGGCGGATTTCGTTATCACGCCCCAATACCGGGTCAATCTCACCCGCCCGCGCTTTGGCGGTCAGGTCCTGGGTAAATTTATCCAGCTCGGCCTGCAAGGCCTGATTCGGTTCGATAGCCGGGGGCAACGTGGCCTCCGTCGGGGCATCGACCGGCCATTCCAGGCGCGGGGGCTTTTCCGGGCGCTCTTCCGATTGCGCATCCAGCAGCGGCAGCAGGTGGGCCAGTTGCGTGGCACTGAGGCTGAGCAAGGGCCAGGTGGCGTTCTGGATGACCAGGTGCTGGGCGGCGACCAGGGCCATCAGCACATGCAGCGAACGTACCGCCTCCGTATTGACCTGTGCCGAGGCTTCCAACCAGGCCTGTTGTATCAACTGCTGCAACGGGGCCGACAGTTGCGGCTTGCCCTGAAGCTGATGCGGCAAACGCTCCAGGTGTGCCAGCAACCCCTGCCACAACGCATCCTGATCCCAGTCATAACGCCGGGCGATCACCGACAGATCGCCGTCCCCCTGCTCTAACAATTTGAGCAACCAGTGCTCCACGGTGATCTCCGCATGGCCACGGGTCTGGCAGAGCGTCGCCGCTGCCGCCAGCGCCTGGGCACAGTAAGGATTTAACCGATGTAATAAACGTGCTGCGTGAGTGCTCATGCCTCTTCCCTGTTCTCTTTTCCTGCCCGCCATGACGCCGTGCGGGCACGCTACCGCCCATAGCCGTTAACCGAGGCCCATAAGGTCATTGGATTTATTGTGAATGCGTTTGGCTGAGTACCGGCACGGCGAGACTCAGCCAAACACACCAAGAGCAGGCGGTCTCCCGCCTGCTCTCAAGACTTAGGCGGTAGTACGTTCGTTCCAGGAATCGGAATGAATGATGTTGCCGTCTTTGTAGGTCCAGGTGATTTTCTCGTAGCGCAACTCAATCTGCTCCAGATGGTTGTGCTTCTCTTTGGCAGCGTCTTTGATGTCGTGCATCTTCGGCGCCACTTTCACCAGCTTGACGTTTTCCAGTGTGGTGTTGAAATACTCCACTTCCTGGCCAGCGTCATCAATGCGGTACCACTTGAACTCGGCCTTTTTCAGGGTCTGACCGGTGGTCACCGCCTTGTACAGGTACGGGCTGGAGGCGTCGATTTCCTTGGTAAACAGGAACGGCGTATGAATGCGGGTCCCCGTCAGTTTACCGGTGTTGTTATCGGTCGGGATGTACAGGCTGTGATCCTGTGCCACCACTTCGATGCTGCCTTCGCGGTCTTTGACGTCCACAGACCCTTTGATATCTGCACCACCGTCGTCTTTCAGCCAGAGATAGACTGGAATTGCCATGTTTACTTCTCCATTTCAGGGGTTACCGCATCATCCATTGCCGATGATGCGTTTTTTTTGCCAGGTACCTGACAGGCGTCTGCCTGCGGTACCAGACTGATCTCGACACGGCGGTTGGCTGCACGGCCTACCTCCGTCTCGTTGGTTGCCACAGGGCGGCTAGCGCCGTAACCCTGGACGGCAAAACAGGTGGGCGACACGTCGCTGGTGTGTAACATCCAGTCACGCACCGCTTCCGCACGCTTGAGCGAGAGTTGCTGATTACTCTGCACATCACCGGTGCTGTCGGTATGCCCCGCCACCACAATCAACAGGCCGGGTTTGGCTTTGATATTGATTAACGCTTCGACCAGAACCTTGGTGGAATCGGGCTTGAGCGTAGCCTTGCCGGTGTCAAACAGCGACAGACTGTCCAAGCGCACGGTTTGCGGGGTGTTTGGAGTCTGTATGACAGAAGGCGCAGGAGCCTGTGCGGGCGGCACATAGGTGTCAATCGCCTGTTGCACCGCCAGCCACAGTCGCTGTCCTGGATACAAACCCAGACCATATCTCAGGGGTTCACCCTGTCGTTGCCAGCGTTCGAGCCACAGTGCATCCTGCTTAAGCGCCGCCAGAGCCTGCGCTTTCGGCACCGCGTGCGTCATCGGAATAGCCTGCCAGCGCTGCAAATCTGCGCTGACCTGGCCGATAAGCGCACGGTTGTTGACCACAGAAAAGCCCACGGCCATCATGGCGCACAACCCCAGCAAAACCACCACCCGGCGAGCGGTTTGCCCCCCCTGTGCGGGAATGGCAAAAGGAGATAGCAAAGGCAGCAACGGATCGACAAAACGCGATGCCGGTTCTTCAGACCTCTGGGTATAAGGCACGCGCAGGCACGTCCGGCGAAATAACCATCGTGACCACAGCGTATGGTCTTCGCCGCGCGGCGCGCCAGTGCGCAGCGCCACGGCAAAAGCATGCACCGGTGGAGAAAACCGGTCCGCTTTCTCCAGCTCATCCAGCAGAATGTCACGGATAAAGCTGAACGCCTGATTCAGAACCGGCATCCGAGTGAGGTGATCGGCAGTCTGCAACCAGTCCTGTAACGGAAGCGGCACCGCATCTGTAGGGCAGATAAGCGCGCTGTCACCCCGCACCAACGTCCAGGGGGTTTCAGGGCCGGAAAACTGGCCGTTCAAGACCAGCGGCAGCGGGCATCCCGTCAGGGTGCGTAGCTGTATGATCTGCTGGCGCAAGGCTTTCAGCGAGGCCCGCAACGCCGCCTCATCCTTATGTTCGTCCGGCAGGCAGTGGTACATCACTGAAAGCTGGCCGAGCTGGTGCGGCTGTTGCCGTTGGATAGTGCGTATCACGTCGGCCAATGCACCGACATCTCCGACGCGCAGCCAGCAACCTTGTGAAGTTTCTCTCAATGGCTGTTCGGCAAACAACGCCGCCAACCCGTCACCACACACCAGCACTACGGCTCCCTGCTGCGTCAGAGGCGGTAAATGGGCGGCAGAAGCCGTAACGGCAGCCGTTGACAGACGACCCGCACGCTGCCAGCCCAAGCGGCAGGCCACAATGACCAATATCAGCGTCACCACGCCTTTGACCCAGACAGCCAGAGGAAAAAAGGACCACAAGAGCCATAACAACGCAGTGGCACTGACGAGGATCGGTAACACTACGGACACAAGGACGGATTTACGCATTAACGTGGCAACTCCGGTAATTGCGCAGACAACAAGGCCTGAAGCCAAAGATGGCCGCCCCACCATAGCCCCCCCGTCACCACCACGGCAAACGCGACCCAGAACCAGACAGAGCGCAACAGGGTGTAACTCCGCCGGCCCGTTTTGCGCACCACCAGTGAGAGATCGGCCACAGGAGGGGCGACCCGCTCGTTCAGCATGTTCAGCGTTTCATCACGCTGCGTCTGGCTCACCGTTTTCACGCCGTATAGCCCCTGAAAGCCCAGAGAAAGTACCCGGTGATAGCAAGTCAACACCGCCATAACCGGCGCGGGCTGGCGCAGTACCTTGGAAAGCCGATCCCAAAGCGCCTCCCCGGCATGCAGGGAATCAAAATAGCGTGCCTGTAACGGGGCCGTACGCCAGGCGAGCTGCCCCTCATCGATTTCCCCGTTGTTCGGCCTGCGGCTCATCACGGTTTCATCCAGCAGAGCGCACTGGGCATAGGAGATATGCTCGACGCTGTCGTCATCGTAACCCGCCCTGGCCAGCGCCTCTCGGACGTGTTCAACCTGCCGGCAGCAATTCTGGTACAGCGCCTTGCCGTCCGGCGTAGTGGCCCCATTTCGCAGCAGGGTGACGGTCAGCCAGGTTTCCGCCATCAGTTGGTCAATATCGATATCCTGTTTCATGATCGCAACACCGCAAAGAGTTCAAGTTCGAGCGCACCCAGCAGCGAAGGTACATAGAACATGCACACCCCCTGCTCCAGCATGTCGCGGGCTGCCACGCTCTCCATATCCAGCGCAAAATACTGGTTCTCCAGACGTACCGGCAACGCGGCAGGGATACGGTTGACGGCAATCAGCGGTATGCCATTGAGCGCCACGCTGTAAATTTCATTGACGTCATCAGGAGACCCCGCCTTGCAGAGTGAGGGGAAACGCTCGGCAATCTGCCAGGCCGGAATATCGGAACGCACAGAAAGATACAGATCCGCCTCTTCCCGCAAACGCATGTCGTGCAGAGAAGCTCTCCAGGTCTGCGCATCAGGACGCGACATCTCTAGAGCGATCACCTGTGATGGCAGGCTGGCTTCCAGCAAGCCGGTGATCAGATCAAACAGCGGCGGGAAGGCGTTGGCTGGTTCGGCATGGTCATAGCCTGGAATAGCATCCAGGTCATGCTCGAGCGAGAAGGTCAACATGCTCCCCGCCAGGCGCGCCAACTCTGCCCACACCTGCTCGGGATGACGCGCAGGAAAACGCTCGTATTCAGTCAGCACGCGGGCATGGGAATTGAGCGCATTGAGCAACCAGAACAGGGAAACATCGGCCACCGCGAAATCGGCCAACCGTTCGTTACTCTCACGACGCATCGACATCAAACGCTGGCGGCGGGAACGTAACTGGCGGTTCAGCAGAACCAGGCGCTCGCGCAGCGCAGCGCTGGCAGAGAAGAGCGCCATCGGTGGTATAAAGGCCGGATCCTGTCGCCATCCCCCTTGCCCGTCACGCACCAGACGTGCGATCGGACAGGTTTGCCACGAGGCGTTACTTTCATGCTGAAAACGGATCGACAGGTTGAAGTGAGCCACCGCCATCGATTCTTCTTCCGGGCCGAAGGCATCAGGCACGGTGATCCATTCTTCACGGTAGCGCAGTGGACGTTCGGCAACCGCGCCCTCCTGCTGAACGTTACTCATCCCCGACTGCATCAGCGGCAGGGCAAGCACCAAGGTGACCACGTCATGACCGGCGACGTCCGCCGCACTCAGTTCACGAGGCTCAGGAGGCAAGTCGCTCTCAAGCGTGTCAATCAGCGAGCCATCCGCCAGCCACAACCGCAGATGACGGACCTGGATCACCCCCGAAGAGAGCAACGCGTCGTCAAACTCAACGTTCTCCACCCCCCACGGGAACGGGGAGGTCAGCGCAGCTACGCCAGAGCTGCAAAAAGCGCCCCAGGCAGACTGCTGCTGAAACTGCTGAGGGGACAGCAAGGCCCCCTCATTCCATAACGGACGATAGATTTTCATTCCGTCTCCGTTTACGCCTTCGCTTTCGGCATCTGCGACACCAGGGACAGCGCCACATCCAACCCTTCGACCTGGAAGTGCGGGATGGCATACAGCTTGACGCGGAAGAAGCCCGGGTTGTCTTCGATGTCTTCTACCGTCACCTTCGCATCACGCAGCGGGTGAGAGGCTTGCAGGTCATCGCCCGGATCGGTCATCTCGGTCACCAGGCCACGCACCCAGGTGTTGAGCTCCAGCTCCAGCAGGCGACGATCTTTGGTGGTGCCGATGTTCTCGCGCTGAATAAGCTTCAGGTAATGCGCGATACGCGACAGCAGGAAGATGTACGGCAGGCGTGAGTTGATGCGGCTGTTGGCCGTCGCGTCCGCGGTGTCATACAGCGCCGGTTTCTGCGCCGAGTTGGCGGAGAAGAAGCAGGCATAGTCGCGGTTCTTGTAGTACGACAGCGGAATAAAGCCGAGGTTGGCGAATTCAAACTCGCGAGTCTCGGGGATCATCACCTCAGACGGGATCTTCACCTGATTGCCGGTGCCCAGATCGTACAGGTGGATCGGCAGGTCCTGCACCGCGCCACCGGCCTGCGGGCCACGGATCTGCACGCACCAGCCGTTGTCGATAAAGCTTTTCACCATATTGGCGGCAAAGGCGAACGACGCGTTGGTCCACAGGTATTTATCGTGGTCCGGACCGGTGACTTCTTCCACATAGTTGAAGCTGCGCACCGGAACGGTATCCGGGCCATACGGCAGACGGCCCAGCACGCGTGGCATGGTCAGGCCGATATAACGCGCATCGTCGGTGTCACGGAAAGATTTCCACTTGATGTATTCGGCACGATCGAAGTAGTTGCCAATGTCTTTGATGGCCGCCACTTCTTCCATCGAGTTTTTGAGGAAAAACGCCGGGCCAACGGCACCGATAAATGGCATATGGGCAGAGGCCGCCACTTTGGAGAGGTTACGCAGCAATGCGACGTCCTGGGCGCTGGCATCAAACTCGTAGTTGGAAATCACTGCCCCAATCGGCTCACCGCCTGGGGTGTCGTACTCGGCAATATAGGTATGGCGATACAGGCCGCTCTGGATAATTTCCGGGCTGTCTTCAAAATCCTGACGCAGATCGTCTTTGGAGACGTCGAGCAGCTCCAGCTTCACGTTCTGGCGAAAATCGGTTTTGTTCACCAACGATTTCAGGCCACGCCACAGGGATTCCACCTTCTGGAACTCCGGGTGATGCATCACCGCATCCAGTTGGCGGCTGATTTTTTCATCCAGCGCGGCGATATGGCTGTCCAGCAGGTTCTTGTCGAGTTTTTCGACCTTCTGCGCCGACTGCTTGAGCAGGTCTAAAAAGACGCTGACGGCGGCGGTGACGCGCTCATCGGCCGAGACGTCCGCCAGGGCATCGCCGTCCTGAAAGGCCTCAATGCCGTTCAACTGGGAAACCGGGTTAAGGTTGATTTTTTCAAATAATGACGCGTAAACGCTGTGCGCCGCCGGGGCGTTTTTTTCCAGCACGGTGGTGGTAGGGCTCTGACGTTGTGCCGTTCTTTCCTGCAATGTTTCTTCCTGTCCAGACATGGGGCTTTTCCTTATCTTCCCGGGCGATTAACAGTTTTCGAGTGCCAGTATTTCCAGTTCCATCCGCAGTTCGTCGCTCAGCGCCTCATCCTTCAGGATGATTTCGAGCTCGCGGCGGAAAGTGGCGTTATCCAGCAGGTTGGATTTGAGGTCACGCAGCAGATTGCGCATGGCCAGCATGGCGCGCAGTTGCGGGATTTGACGCGCCACCTGTTCCGGCTCGAAGTCTTTCATGGCACTGAAGCTGAGGTTGACGGCGGTGTCGCTCGGGTTATCGGACAGGGTATCGGGCACGGAAAGGGCGAGCTTAGGGTTGAATTCGGCCAACACGCTGTCGAAGTTATTTTTATTGACGCCGATTTTTTCGCGCTCAGACAGCGGGCGGTATTCTTGCCCATTGCTGTAATCGCCCATCGCCAGCAGTTTGAGCGGCAGCTCGACGCTTTTCTGTGCGCCGCCGGTGTGCAGGTCGAGTTTTATGTTAACGCGCGCTTTCGGCAATTCATTTTGGTAGGAATTGGACATGGGTCTCCCTGTTCAATTAAGACAATAAAAGAACGGTCTGCCCCTGGGGGATCAATAAGAATGGCTAACCCTGCCAGACAACAACTTCCTTTTTTGCATCATCGGATGCAGACGAAAAAGAGGGTCACAAGCCAGCACATTCCTTACCGGATAATGGCAGAGCGCTGTGTAAATAAGGTTTATCTGAATACTGAGATCATTCGGATAAAAATCATCGGGGGCAGTGTAGAAACCTTGATCACATTAGTGAAACTCAGTAATGTAACTAAATATTACAAAAAAATCATCATTCGACCTCTCTCAGCATGATGATTATTAAGAATTTTCCAAGCAAGCGTCACCAACGCTTATCAGGCAAGGGGCGGTACGGAGCAGTGAGCCGATCAGCAACCGATTAACGTGTAAATAATAGGGTTGAGAAAGGCATTTATTGCCCAATGTTTTTTATAAGGACATCGGGATCAGGGGATATCATGATTTTAAAAAGCGTCTCTCACACACAAATACATTCCTTGTGTGAATGTATTCTGCTGTTTTAAGCTGAGCGTGATTTATTTCTGACGTTAACCATTCGGTGAACGCTTTTCATTTAGCGCCACGCTCAACCCAGAGCGGAGAAAACAGGCCGCATAAATTAACGTGGGGCGACCAAACTACTGCCACAAGCGTGCGTTGGGTCAGCGACGGTGTTTTCGGCGCAAATAAATACGTGTTTTCTTCAACGCCGGTAGGGTCGAAAAGGCATATAAGGAAAAGACGACAGCAATGGCAAGGCGCGTATCAGGCACAACGGTAGACCGGTACCGGGCGGAGGGTTGCGGTCAGACTGTCCAAGACCTGGACCTCAGAGGTCGCAATACGCATCCCCTTTTTTCTGAGTACCGCTATGTCGGCTGCGATCCGCTGCATACCAAACCAAAACAGGCCATCCAGCGCCGTCACCGCCAATCCGTTCTCCAGCGCCCGCTTAAGCCGCTCGCGCGGCACTTTTATTTCCCTGGCAATCTCACGGTAAGGCGCAGCGGTATCGCCTGACGCTCCTTCCCGGCGAATGCGGGTTGACAAACGGTAGTGAAACTCCTCCGGCACCTGATTTACATCAGATTTCACGCTGTAGACACAGCCAAAACGTTTGCCGTTAAAAACAACGTTTTTCTGACTAAGTGGCAATTCATCACGCAGATCGGCAATCAGTTGTGGGGCACGCACCAACAGCAGACGAAAGGGCAGCTCAAAGCTGGTGACGTAGTCCACATTCAGCAAGGCGATACGCAGACGCTCGGCACTTCCAGCCCTGATCTGACTGCATTCTTCGATGACTTCAGCCCATTGCTTCGCAATACGCGGCGTTTCATTAACGTCCGCAAAGCTGTATTTTTCAATCTGATAATTAATGCACTCGACCATGCTCGCTTCCCTCCACCTACCCACCGGTTACTTTATCAACGGCTTACGATAAGCGGAAGCCAATTTGCAGTGGGTATTGAAGTGGCGCACAGTGCCTGACACATTTCAGTCTTCCAGCAGAAAGTAACAGGAAACGAAACCCGATCCGATACAGATATTGGATATGTTGGACTTTCTAAACTGCCTGTACGGCAGTGAACTCCCATCATGGCCCCGGTAATCCACCGGCTCCTTTCTAAGCTGCCTGTACGGCAGTGAACACGGCCCCAGATTGCCGCTAGATCTCCCTAGCGTTTCTAAGCTGCCTGCACGGCAGTGAACCGCTGAAGGTATCGCGGGCAAGGTCTGATCCATTTCTAAGCTGCCTGCACAGCAGTGAACATTCACCTGAAAATCTGGCGATCTTGTTGTATTTTCTAAGCTGCCTGCACGGCAGTGAACCCATCAAAGCTCAGCAGCGTCACATTACCTTTTTTCTAAGCTGCCTGCACGGCAGTGAACTGGTTATTGCCGGTCTGGCCCGACGTCCAGTGTTTCTAAGCTGCCTGTACGGCAGTGAACCGAATAACGTTGGCCAGGCGGCGCAAGATTTCTTTCTAAGCTGCCTGTACGGCAGTGAACTGAGCGAATGGAAAAAACCGCGCCTTCAGTAATTTCTAAGCTGCCTGTACGGCAGTGAACCTGAACCGTCATTGTCTCCCCCGTTTCCTGCTTTTCTAAGCTGCCTGTACGGCAGTGAACCCGCTGACCGGCAAAGACGAAGAATTCCCGTCTTTCTAAGCTGCCTGTACGGCAGTGAACGTCACGCTGGGCGACCCTGGCGGCTAATGCATTTTCTAAGCTGCCTGTACGGCAGTGAACATCTGTTTGGCGGTGAGGACACCGGAGGCGAATTTCTAAGCTGCCTGTACGGCAGTGAACTTAGCCAAGGCATACACCGCTTTTTTATATTTTTTCTAAGCTGCCTGTACGGCAGTGAACGAAATACGGGTAAATGGTTAACTCATCGCCCATTTCTAAGCTGCCTGTACGGCAGTGAACCCTGCGCTGTCCAGTGTCCATTCACTGACATCTTTCTAAGCTGCCTGTACGGAAGCAAACATCAAGTCAACACAACTCCACTCAATTCGACCAATATTAGTTTTTAGCTTTATTTTATAAATGGTTATCGATTTTCATTGTCAACACAGTTCAACTGACGCTACCCTCTATCAACAACTATTTTGGGGCCCAAATGGGGGCCCTAAACAGCATTTCTACCCGAGGTTCTCATGTCACGACAACCTGCCAAGAGCCTGAGTGCATTGGATATCAGGAACGCCAAACCCGGTGATAAAGAGTACAAACTATATGATGGTAACGGGCTCTACCTGCTGGTTAAACCCAACGGAGCCAAATACTGGCGTATGAAGTATCGCATCTATGGCAAAGAGAAAAAGCTGGCTATTGGTGTATATCCTGAAGTTTCATTGGCACAGGCCCGTCTCGAACGGGAAAATGCCCGTAAACTGCTGGCTGAGGGCAAAGATCCCAACACGCTGAAACGAACCACTCGAATTTCTGAGAAACGGCATCATGAAGATACATTTGAAGCCATCGCCATGGAGTGGTTTAACTACAAATCACAACAATCTGGTGCCTGGGTGGCAACCCACGCTGACGATGTAAAATCGGGGCTGGTCAATGATGTCTTTCCCCATATTGGCAAAATTCCCATTCGGGATATTACGCCTAGATTATTGCTGGACGTGCTGCGTCGGATGGAAAAACGGGGGGTGTTTGTTCGCTTGCGTAAAGTACGTCAGCACTGCCACCAAATCTTTGTGTACGCCATTGCGCTTGAGCTGGTCAATTCCAATCCGGCCAGTGATTTGGCAAAGCTGCTCAAAACTCCGGTATCTGAAAACCTACCGCATCTGAAAGAAGAAGAATTGCCTGAATTTCTTCGCACGCTATCAGCCTATGAAGCCAATCCGGTATTACAGATTGCTACCAAGATACTGCTACTGACTGGAGTCCGTACCATGGAGTTACGACTGGCAGAATGGGGAGGGTTTGACTGGGAGAATACGGTGTGGATTATACCGGCAGAGAAGATGAAAATGCGACGGCCTCATCTGGTTCCGTTGTCTCGTCAGGTGGTTGCGTTATTAAAACAGCTTCAAACACTGACGGGAGGGCACCGCCTGTTATTACCTGGACGCAGTGAACCCGATAAACCTCGTGCAGAAGCGGTCATTAACCATATGCTTTATGCTTTGGGGTATAAAGGGAGGACAACCGGCCACGGCTTCCGGCATACACTAAGTACCATCTTGCATGAGAAAGGCTTTAACACCGCCTGGATTGAACTCCAGTTGGCGCATGTGGACAAGAACAGTATCCGCGGTACTTATAACCATGCTTTGTATTTGGACCAACGTCGGGAAATGATGCAGTGGTATGCTGATTACATCGATAGCCTGGAGCACGGGGAAGTCATGCAGACGCTGCCCATAACACAGTAACCGGCCACAAAAGCCAGAATATGCCAACGGCGCCAGTATCATTTCTGGCGCTGTTGGCTTTTATCGATTCACGCTTTTTTGTTATTTTTTGCCGTAAACACTGTTAGGCGAGCCCCCCCAAGGGTATTAGGCACGATAAGGGTATGACACCCAAATGGGGGGGTGTAACTGTGGCTTGCGGTACATTGATTGAATCCAGCTTATGGTCGAGGGATGCTGTAGAAAGGCAGATGAGGCAGAAAAAGCGTATCATGCATCCATAATGAATAAGACGTTGGCAGCCCTGAGTTCACGGACTAAACACTCTCCAAGAAAACCGGGGCGGTTCATGCGCCGCCAGGTGTTCCACACCTTCATGTCGCTCAATCAGGCGCTTGCCGGTCTGCTTAAAGAACTGAACGAGCGGGCGTTCCGGCTTTACCCAGGCAACCGCCGAAGCCGATTCGAGCAGTTGGACCAACCGGCGCTGATGGCACTGCCGCGTCAGCGCTATGACTACACGGAAACCGGCCGAGCGAAAGTGGGGCCGGATTATCACATCCTCTGGCGGCGGCATGCCTACTCTGTTCCCCATGTCCTGGTCGGCGCCCATATCGACCTGGAGGCCGGTGCCAAGGTGATAAGGCTCTATCACCGGGGGCAACTGGTGGCCCAGCATCCCCGCAACGTCACGGAAAGCGGCTTCAGTACCCTGACGGAACATATGCCCGAGTCTCATCAACAGCAACGCTGGAGTCCGGAACGGCTACTGGACTGGGGTGCCAACATCGGCAGCGCCACCCGCGCCGTGGTGGCGTGGCATCTGCAACAACGAAAACACCCGGAGCAGGCTTACCGCAGTTGCCTGGGCCTGCTGTCACTGGCGAGAAAATACGGAGATGGACGGCTGGAAAATGCCTGCCGTCAGGCGTTACTGCTCGAAAAGCCGCACCGGCAGGTGATCGTGAACCTGTTGGATAACCGGCGTGATGAAATACCGGCCGCGCCAGCCGAGGATGAAACCCCGAGCCAGCACGGCAACGTGCGTGGTGCCGGTTATTACCACTAACGAGGAGAATGACGATGCAAAGCGGGTTACTGGAGCAACTCCGCGCCCTGAGGTTAAGCCACCTGAGTCAGGCGCTGGAACAGCAATGGTCGCAACCGGGCACTTACCTTGACCTGAGCTTCGATGAACGTCTGGGGTTACTGCTGGACCACGAGTTGTTACAACGTGAATCAGGCAAGGTTGAGCGCTTGCGAAGGCAGGCGAAGCTGCGGTTGTCGGCAGTGCCATCAGGGCTGGACTACCGTGCGGCCCGGGGCCTTAACCGTCAGCAAATGGCGGAGCTACTGGGCGGCGGTTATCACCAGCGTTACCAGAACGTATTGATAACCGGGCCAACCGGGTGCGGAAAAACGTACGTGGCGTGCGCGCTTGGGGAACAAGCCTGCCGGCAGCATATCGCGGTGGGTTACTGGCGACTGAGCCGGCTGTTGGAGGATCTTGGGACCGGTCATGCGGACGGCAGCTATCAGAAACAGCTGTTCAAACTGTCAAAGACGCCCTTGCTGATCCTGGACGACTGGGGACTGGACAAGTTATCAGCGCGCCAATCCTCGGATCTGCTGGAAGTGATGGAAGATCGGTACGGCAATGGTAGCACGGTGATCGTCAGCCAATTACCGGTTAGCGAGTGGTACAAAATGATCAGCAATCCGACGGTAGCGGATGCGCTGATGGACAGGCTTATGCACAATGGCCATCGGGTCGAACTCAAGGGAGAGTCGATGCGAAAACTGGCGCAAACTGATCACATAGAGTAAAAACAAAGAGAGAAAAAGCGCGCGGGAAAAACGCGATCGGAATCACCGAAATCAATGGTCAGAATCACCGTAATACGCAGTGCATACACGGTAGTATAGCGAGCTACGATGCCTGAAGAAACTCATTCTCTAACAGAGTCTTAGCTCCCGTCGCAGGTGGGCTACTGTTCACCATCGAACTGCACCCTAATGCGACACAACCTAAATTACTGCTGATAATTACAAGGAACTTTAACCGTGAAACAGGCCCCCCCTAGCTCAGACGTTGACACATATACACTCCCCCGGTGTAAATAAATGATTTTATCAACAATTGTTAATCCCAAACCAAAACCTCTGATGCCCAGTTTCTTATTCCCTTTCCCTCTGTAGAAGGGTTTGAAAATATGATTTAAATCCTCAGGGGCAATGCCTTTACCGTCATCTTCAACAGAGAGAGTAAGTACATATTCAGTGCGTGTAACACTAACTTGAATTATACTCTTGGCATATTTTTTAGCATTACCCAACAGATTACTCAACACGTGGGCCATCAGATTCATATCCATATAGACCCACCCCAGGTCGCTGTCATAATTTTTTATAAATCGGATATTCTTACTTCCGATCATATCGCTGTTTATTTTTCCATCAAGCCAGGTTGAGATATATTGCTTCTGAGGCGACAGGATTTTATTATAATTCTCTACGCTGGCATAGCTCAGCGCAGTGTCAATCAGTGACTCTACATCATGAATTTCCTGATAGATGCTTTCTATTATCAACTCTTTTTCACTATGGTCCGTTGTTTCAAGATAGTTGTGCAGATGAAAGCGTATCCTGGCAATCGGCGTACGTAATTCATGAGCCATAGTGTTTGTCATCGCTCTACGCATCAGAGTTGCATCTTTAATTTTATCTGCCATATCGTCCAACGCCGTAGCAATCGGATTAAATATTGTTGATGATGCCTTACCAACTCTGGCATTCAACTCCCCTGAGCTCAGGAGCAAGGCTGTTTCACGCACATTTTTTACGTCACACCAGATAGGATTCAGCCACGTGTAACAGAAAATGGCAAGCAGTAGAGAGAGCCATATCATTCCATTAATATAAACACGATTTCGTATAGCACTGTTATTCCGTGATGTGTCGATATTTAACGCCATTATATCGAAAGAGATAACCTTATTTGTACCTTTTATTTTTTTAAACGCGAGGTCATTTTCAAATAAAATCATCTCTCCATTAAGCATTCTGGCATATTTATCTGGAGGGAGAATTTTTTGTAGATTTAATGTATTCTCTATCCTTAACGAGTAAATAGAGTATTCACCGTACTCATTGAATTTACCATCTACATCACTCCCACTATACGCGAGGTATTTTTTTTCCAATAAATCAATAGACTCACGAATGATTTCATAACGTGCTTGAGCGGTTAAAGACTCTAAAGTGCGTATCTTCACGTAATCGATAATAACATAAGCACCCGAACCAAATAGCAGGCAAAAAAGATAAAAATTAAAAAATATCAATAGTTTGGATCGGTTTTTTATCTTCATTCTTGAATACCTACGTTGCTATATTATTGCCAGCCGTTACGATTAAGCAGATACCCCTTCCCTCTGACCGTTTTTATTTTATCAGGGTGTTCGGTATTATCATCCAACTTTCGGCGCAGCCGGGATATGTGAATATCTATCGTACGATCTACCCCGTCGAAATCAATGCCTTTCAGATCCATCAATAGTTGATCGCGCGTCAGTACTTTGCCTGCATCTTTAGCCAGCAGCAGTAACAGGTCAAACTCTGCTGTTGTCATGGGAACCTCTTGCCGGTAGAGAGAAACCGTACGTGAATCTGGAGAGATCACCAACTGCCCAAGGTCTAGCACAGAGCTAGTTGCAGGCTTGCTCCTGACTTCAGCCGATTTATTAACGCGCCGTAACTGAGCCCTGATCCGTGCCAGCAAAACTCTGGGTTCAATCGGCTTAACAATGTAATCGTCAGCACCAAGCTCTAATCCCAAAACCTGGTCTAGGCTATCCCCCAATGCGGTTAGCATAATGACGGGGCCATGATAGAACTCCCTGATATCCTTGCAGACATCCATGCCACTTTTACCGGGCAGCATGATATCCAACAGTACTAAATGAGGATTATGCTGTTGGATTCGAGAAACTGCCGAATTGCCATCGTTGACCACGATCACATCAAACATATGATTAATTAGGAATTCACGAATCAATGTTGCCAAGCCTATATCATCCTCAACAAGCACGATGGTTTTCTTTTCGCCCATAATGATCCTCACGTGATTAACAGGAGAAGTGAAACTCACTATTCTGTGAAAAATTTATGATTTTATATGATTCAAAACCATATCGTTGCTGTAATTTACTGATAGTATGTGAGCATTTAAATAATTATGTATGCAGTTTTACTTTTTCGAAAGCCCAAATAATTAATTTTATTATCAGTTCTACCTCTTGCTGGCCTAAATACCTGCGCCTAATACAGCTCCACTTTTGCTAAGCCGGGTTTATTGCCCGGGAAGGGGGAGGCGGCTTTCATAAACTGACCCACATTTTTCAGCAATTGCCACATTGTCCGGCAACAGTGATTACGTGTGACTGATCTTACCCAGTAATAGTGGACACGGCACTAAGTGAGTAAACTCGTAACCCAGAGGTGACTCATGGCTAACCCATTAGCAACGAAAAACAAGCCCCGCAAACAACACACGCCAGCCTTTCGTGACGAAGCGCTTAAGCTCGCTCAGCGTATTGGCGTGGCCGCAGCCGCGCGTGAACTCGGTCTCTACGAATCGCAACTTTATACCTGGCGGAGCAAGCAACAGCAGAGCCTGTCAGCTTCCGAACGTGAGCAGGAACTTGCGACCGAGAATGCCCGGCTCAAGCGCCAACTGGCAGAACGAGATGAAAAGTTGGACATTCTCCAAAAGGCCGCGACATACTTCGCGAAACGCCTGAAATGAAGTATGTCTTTATCGAAAAACATCAGGCTGAGTTCAGCATCAAAGCCCTGTGTCGGGTGCTCCGTGTCGCCCGCAGCGGCTGGTATGCTTGGCGTCTGCGTCGACATCAGATAACCCCGCGTCAGCAGTTCCGTCTTGTCTGCGATGAGGCCGTTCGAAAGGTATTCAGTGACGCAAAACAGCGGTATGGTGCGCCGCGTCTTGCTGATGAGCCTCCAGCGTACAACGTCAAAACCATCGCAGGCAGCCTGCGTCGTCAGGGGCTGCGCGCAAAGGCCTCGCGCCGGTTCAGGCCGGTCAGTTACCGCGAGCATGGTTTGCTGGTGTCAGAAAACCTGTTGAAATAAGACTTTACCGCCTGTGGGCCAGAGCAGAAATGGTCGGGTGACATTACCTACTGTGTGCCCGGAGTTTGTAGTGGTCAACTAATTTTAGCCACACTGTCAACGCCAAGATTTATGACCGTTTTTCGCCATTTTTAATGTCCGCTATTTGATCACTTTTGTTGCCCGCTTTCCGCCATCTCATCTTCATTGATTGGCGTTGCGTTTTTAGACAGAACACCTGCTTTGCGCTTTTCTTTCAACCGATAGCTTTCTCCTTTGATATTCAGTGTCGTTGAGTGGTGCAACAGTCTATACAGGATCGCCATTGCCAACACGTTATCTCCGAACATCTCTCCCCAGTCTGCGAAGCCTTTGTTGGACGTCAGGATGATGCTCGCTTTTTCATATCGGCGGTTCAGCAACCGGAAGAACAGACTCGCTTCCTCTCTGGTCATTGGCAGATAGCCTATCTCGTCCAGGATCAACACCCGGGCATAACTCAGTTGTTGCAACTGACGCTCAAGCCGGTTCTCCTGCTTCGCTTTCATCAGCGTAGCGACCAGTCTATCCAGCGGCATGAACAGCACGCGGTGACCTGCATCTGCCGCTTTCACTCCGAGAGCAACGGCCAGATGAGTTTTACCAACACCTGGTGGCCCCAGCAGGATCACATTCTCGCAGCGCTCCACGAACGCCAGTCCCGCCAGTTATCGGACGACCTTGTGATCAATACCTGGCTGGAAGCTAAAGTCGAACTGCTCCAGCGTTTTAACCCACGGGAAGCGTGCCTGCTTCAGCCGGGATTCCATTCCGCGCTGATGTCTACCGTTCCATTCCTGCTGCAGCGCCATGCACAGGAACTCTCGGTAGTTGAGCTCTTTTTTAGCCGCCTGCTCCAGCAGGCTTTCAACGTGGTAACTCAGGTGCTCCATTTTCAGACGCCCCAACAGCGCTTCAAGCTCATGCATCACAGCAACTCCTCATAGGTACTCAGTGGGCGATGTTCCACCATGCTCACCTGCTGCCTGAACCGCACCGGGAATCTTGGAGACTAAACTCTTAGTGAAAGGAGATCCAAGATGACATCAAAATCAGCAAATCGTTATCCAGCCGAACTGCGGGAACGCGCAGTAAGAATGCTTCTGGAACAGCGCAGTGAATACAAATCTGAACACGCCGCTTTCAAGTCCATCGCCCCTAAAATTGACTGTAATCCCGACACACTCAGGGCCTGGGTCCGCCAGCATGAACGCGATTTTGGAACCAGTACCAGTGATAGCAACCTGACGACCAGTGAGCGCCAGCGTTTAAACGAACTGGAGCGTGAGGTTCGTGAACTTCGTCGCAGCAACGATATTCTGCGCCAAGCATCAGCTTATTTTGCGCAGGCGGAACTCGACCGCTACTGGAAAAGATAATGCCGTTAATAGACAGCCTGAGCGCTAAGCACGGGGTCGAGTCGGTATGCCAGGAGTTGGCTATCGCCCCATCAACATTTTACTGGCACAGGCAGCGGCTCCAGCATCCAGAAACGTGGTGTGCTCGGGATAAACGGGACGACGCACTTTGTGTAGAAATACAGCGTGTTTACGAAGTGAACAAGCAGGTCTATGGCGTGCGTAAGGTCTGGCGGCAGTTAACGCGAGAGAGTATCAAGGTGGCGAGATGCACCGTCGAACGTCTTATGAAAACGTTGGGCTTAGAAGGGGTTACCCGTGGAAAAGGAGTGAAAACAACCCACAGCGGTAAAGAACGGTGTACAACAGACGACCTGGTGCAGCGGCAGTTCGTTGCAGAACGTCCCAACCAGCTTTGGGTGGCTGATTTTACCTATGGTGTGCCCGGAGTTCAGGGCGAGCATGGATGCTTAAATGAACCACGAGTCTGTCTGGAATATTGAACCGGTAACACACGTCCGGTTCGGGGAGGAGAGGCAGGGAAATAGTCCGACTACGCCCTGCCTCTTACTCTACTCAGCACCTGGCAGGGGTTCGCTTATGT
>NZ_JBXUGP010000012.1:0-140038 GCF_057180605.1 Serratia sp. HNCC26DJ206 | reverse complement strand
ACGGCCAGAGTAATCTGGCCGTTTTTTTAACTGAACGTTATCTGGCAATGTTAACGCGAGTTACGCAGGAAGGCTTCGGCCAGGAACAGCGCACTGACGTTACGGGCCTCACGGAAATCCGGTTCCTCCAATAACGCCATCATGTTGGCAATTGGCCAGCGCACCTGTGGCAACGGTTCCGGCTCATCGCCTTCCAAGCTTTGCGGGTAGAGATCGTGCGCCAGCACGATATTCATCTGGCTGGAAAAATAAGAGGGAGCCATCGTCAGTTTACTCAGGAAATCAAAGCGCCTTGCACCAAAGCCCACCTCCTCCATCAATTCACGGTTGGCCGCTTCCAGCACCCCTTCACCAAGATCGATCAGGCCTTTTGGAAACCCCAGCTCATAAGATTCGGTGCCCACCGCGTATTCGTGGATCAGCAGCAGATCGTCCCCCACCACCGGTACAATCATCACCGCTTCACGCTCGGAAGGCCGCATACGCTCGTACACCCGCCGTACACCATTACTGAACTCCAGATCGACCGATTCCACGTTGAATAAACGCGAACGCGCGACCGTTTCTACTTTCAGAATTTTAGGTTTTTGCAGGTGTTTATGCATGATTGCCTCAAATGGGCTGTCCGCTCAGAAAGCAGGCAACCAGGATAATGATGGGCGTGCTGCACCAAACAGGGGCGCACAAACTCGATCTTGATCACATTGTGCGTTAATGAGAACCTCTGTCGCAACGAACTTAAGCGTTAATTTACTTTTTTTTAACAAGCGTAGCCAGTACGAAGCCATTTTCACAAAAAACTCACTAAAAACTGAATAATAAAATAGGATAAAGCCGATATCGGGTCTGTGGCGTGGTTGCTATCATCATATGAGCCCTTGGTTAGTTATGCGGAGCATCTCTGTGGCATATCCATTTATTCGTGGGTGATTCAGTATCCAAGTTGCCGCCTACCAGCAGCTTCAAACAGGAAGGGTATATCCCTTGGAAGCTAACTCCGTATAATAATAGGCAGCAAATTATGAGTGAGGTTGGCGGGTTTTATGAGTTCACGATGAGGGCAGCATGAGCACAATAGTGTTAATATTGGTCTTGGTGCTAGCTTGCCTGATCGCTGCTGGCCTCTATTTCTGGTTTAAATTCCGCAAACAGCCCGTATTGGCAGGTTCTCTGCCGTTCATTAAACCAACACACCGCAAACTGACTGCGGATGAACGTGCGGCAGTTGAGTATTACCTCAATCAGCAGAGCAGGCTAGGTAACAAACTTTTGCCCTCCTCCCCGGCGCTGCCTTCCGTCAGGCTGGCACTCATACCACAGAGCGACAAGGTTTACCCTATCACCCATGCCATTACCCGCTATGGCCTGGCCAGCGATGAACCCAATAATTTGCGCTATTATCTCGATTCCGAAGAAATACATCTGCCGCCATTCTGGGAACAATACATCAGCGCCGATAATCATGTTGAAGTGATCAGAACCCAGACGCTGCCGCTGGTTATCTCACTCAATGGCCATTCGCTGCTCGATCATCTTCACGAGCGCCCACAACCGCCCGTAGTAACTACTGCGATGCCAGTAAGGAATGCCTCCATCCGCCAGGAAGAGAGTGAACATATTGAACTGGTCAATATCCGTAAGGAAACCCCCCAGGAGCATGCGCTGAATCGCCCGAACGGTATCAAGGAAGCGGCCACCATTTCCGCCGCCCTGTTGCTGCTGTTCTTCAGCCTGATCAGCCCGGTGATGATCATCCCCTGGATGATCTTTGTTGCAGTGCTGATGATCATCTGGGGCTGCTGGAATCTGCTGCGCCACCCGACCGAAAGCGAACTGAAGGAAGTCCACTGCCTACGCGGCACGCCAAAGCGCTGGGGGCTGTTCGACGAAACCGATCAGGGGCAACTCAGTAATATCTCGCTGGGGGTGATCGATTTGACTTACCCACCACATTGGCAGCCTTACCTCACGTCCGATCTGGGTAAAGTCACCAATGTGGATATCTACCTCAACCGGCAAGTGGTGCGCCAAGGGCGTTATCTCTCCCTGCATGATGAAGTGAAAAATTTCCCTTTGCAGCCATGGGGAAAGCACGCCGTGCTGGCCGCCAGTGCCTTGGTAACGATGCTGTTGCTGCTGACCTACGTACCGCTCAGCCTGCCGGTCAAACTGAGCAGCGCGTGGCTACAGGGCGCACAGAGAAGCGACGTCACCAGCGTACAGGCGCTGGAAGCCACCCCATTACGCATTGGTGATACCCTGAAAATTCAGGGCTACGGCATGTGCTATGTGCCATCAGGCAACGTGAGTGCTGCGCAGCCCGGCTTTATGCCTTTCGATTGCTCAGGGATCTACTGGAACAATGCCGCCCCGTTACCGCAACCGGAATCGGAGGTGATCGACAAAGCCTCCGCCCTGCTGGCCACGATTAACCGGCAGTTGCACCCCAGCGGAGCTGACCAGAAACTGAACCCGCAATTGGCCAGCGCCATTGAGAAATCCGGTATGATCCTGTTGGATGATTTTTCGGATATCGTGTTGAAAACCCATGATCTCTGCGACATGGAAAACGACTGTGTCCGGCTGAAAAACGCCCTGGTCAATCTGGGGAACGCCAAAAACTGGGCCAGCCTGGTGAAACGCGCCAAATCAGGCGCTCTTCAGGGCGTTAACGTCCTGCTGCGGCCAGTCAGTGCAGAATCGCTGGAGAGCCTGAGCAACGCAGCGACCTCGTCGTTTGTCACTAATGAAACCCGCCAGGCCGCTGCCGCACTCAACAGCCCACCGCCGGGTGGCTTTCTGATCACCAGCGATGAAGGCAAACAACTGGTCGATCATCCGCTGCCCACTCAACCACTGAATGAATACAATGCGCTCGACCAGTGGAGCGAGCTGCAACGTCTCTCCAGCCTGTTACTGCATACGCCGTTCCGCGCTCAGGGGGTCATTACCAGCATCTCTGTTGATGCCAATGGTACCCGCCATATCGCCTTACACAGCGAACCCGATATGATCACCCTGTGGCGTTACCTTGGCACCAGCCTGTTACTGCTGGCGCTGGTAGCCAGCCTTGGCTATAACACCTGGCAACTGGTACAGCGCTGGCGCAAGAACCAACATCGTCTTGCTGATATCCAACGCTACTATGAAAGCTGCTTCAATCCTCAGCTCAATCCGGTTTCCATACGCCCGGTGGTTTAGTCATTACGCGTGCACAACCCAAACTCGGCTTATGCTACGCTAACACTATGGGCCACCACCGGCCTGCCTATGGAGTTTTTTCATGGTTCCCGAGTTCGACTGGCACGATATTGATACCGTGCTGCTGGATATGGACGGCACTCTGCTCGATCTGGAGTTCGACAGCCATTTCTGGCTGACGCTGGTTCCACAAGCGCTGAGTGAGCAGCGGGCCATCCCGTTCGATGACGCCCGTAAAATCATTTATGCCGAATATCTCGCCGTACAGCACACCATGAATTGGTATTGCTTTGATTACTGGAGCCATCGGCTGGGGTTGGATATCTATCGCATGACCAGCGAAGTGGGCAGCCGCGCGCGGTTGCGTGAAGATACCGAGCCGTTTCTACAGGCTTTGCGCCATGCAGGCCACAGGACCATTTTGCTGACCAATGCCCATCCACACAGCCTGGCGGTAAAAATTGAGCACACCGGGTTGGATCAGCACCTTGATTTATTGCTTTCCACCCACACATTTGGTTATCCAAAAGAAGATCAGCGTCTGTGGCAGGCGGTGCAGCAGCAAACCGGTTTTGATCCACAGCACACGCTGTTTGTTGATGACAGTGAGCCTATTCTGGATGCTGCCCGAGCCTTTGGTATCCGCCACTGCCTGGGGGTGCAAAACCCGGACTCCAGCACGGCGAGTAAAACTTTCCAGCGCTATCCGTCAATGAGCGACTATCGCCAGTTGATACCGGCGCTGCAACAGGGGAAGCCATGAAAGCCAAAGCAACGCAGAATGATGATGCCGTCCGTCTGGACAAATGGCTGTGGGCGGCACGTTTTTATAAAACCCGTGCGCTGGCGCGCGAAATGATCGACGGCGGTAAGGTGCATTACAACGGGCAGCGCGGCAAGCCGAGCAAAATCGTTGAGATTAATGCCGAGATCAAACTGCGCCAAGGCAATGAAGAACGTACCGTGGTGGTACTGGCCGTCACCGGCCAGCGGCGAGGGGCCAGCGAGGCCCAGCAGATCTATCAGGAAACCAAGGCCAGCATCGCCAACCGCGAAAAAGTGGCGCTGGCCCGCAAGATGAACTCACTGACCATGCCGCACCCGGATCGCCGTCCAGACAAAAAAGAGCGGCGTGATTTGATTAAATTCAAGAGCCAGCCCCAGTAGGGCTGCACAATAAGATAGCCTGGCGAGCCGGAATCATCCCTCGCCTCAATGAGAGAAAACTATGTCCAACCATGACCAATTACACCGTTACCTGTTCGAAAACTACGCGGTGCGCGGTGAGCTGGTTACCGTCAATGAAACCTATCAGCAGATTCTGACCAATCATGACTACCCGGCACCGGTACAACAACTGCTCGGTGAACTGCTGGTTGCCACCAGTCTGCTGACTGCCACGCTGAAATTCGACGGTGACATCACCGTGCAGCTACAGGGTGACGGCCCGCTCAAGCTGGCCGTTATCAACGGTAACAACCGCCAGGAAATGCGCGGTGTAGCCCGTGTAGAAGGCCCGATCGTTGAAGGCAATACACTGCATCAGATGCTCGGCAACGGTATCATGGTGATCACCATCAGCCCGACCGAAGGCGAGCGCTATCAGGGCGTTGTCGGGTTGGAAGGTGAAACCCTGGCAGCATGCCTGGAAGGTTATTTCCGTCAGTCGGAGCAGTTGCCAACCCGCTTGTTTATCCGTACCGGCGAATCGGCAGGTAAGCCCGTAGCGAGCGGCATGCTGCTGCAAGTGCTACCGGCACAGGACGGCAATGCCGATGACTTCGATCACCTGGTGCAACTGACCGCCACCATCAAGAATGAAGAGCTGTTCAACCTGCCAGCCAACGAGGTGCTCTATCGCCTGTATCATCAGGAAGAAGTGACGCTCTACGAACCGCAGGATGTGACCTTCCGCTGCACCTGTTCGCGCCAGCGCTGTGCCGATGCGCTGATCACACTACCGGCAGAGGAAGTGACCAACATGCTGGAGCAAGACGGTAACATCGACATGCATTGCGACTATTGCGGCAATCATTACCTGTTCGATGCCGTGGACATCGCCGCACTTTACAGTGGTAATACCGACAGCAACCCACAGCTACACTAAGTTGCACCACACTCTGGCGAGCGCGTTCTGGCGCTCGCCAAGCCTCACCGTTTGCACGCTTGCTTTTTTCCGTGTGCTATATCTCATAACGTAGCTAAAAAACGTTTTAAACGTTAAATATTTGATAGCTATCGCGGTTACTCCCTGCTGAATCCCTACAATTGTTGCCAGAAATTCTGTGATCAAGGAGCAGTGACATGCGTGTTAAAGGTATAACCCACCAGGATCTTGCCGCTTATGGTATTCATAACGTTGGTGAAATCGTTCACAATCCGAGTTATGAATTACTGTTTAAGGAAGAGACCGACCCTTCATTGGAAGGGTTTGAGCGTGGCGTCGTAACCAGCTTGGGAGCCGTTGCCGTTGATACTGGCATCTTCACTGGCCGTTCTCCAAAAGATAAATACATCGTCCGCGACGATATCACCCGGGACACCGTCTGGTGGGCCGATCAGGGTAAAGGCAAGAACGATAACAAACCTCTCAGCCCCGAAGTCTGGGCAGATCTGAAACAGCTGGTCACCGAGCAACTCTCTGGCAAACGCCTGTTTGTGGTTGATACCTTCTGTGGTGCCAACGCAGACTCCCGTCTGAAAGTTCGCTTCATCACCGAAGTGGCCTGGCAGGCACACTTTGTGAAAAACATGTTCATCCGCCCAAGCGAAGAAGAGTTGCAGGATTTCGAGCCTGACTTCGTGGTGATGAACGGGGCCAAATGCACCAACCCGAACTGGCAGCAACAGGGGCTGAACTCGGAAAACTTCGTGGCGTTCAACCTGACCGAACGCATGCAGTTGATCGGCGGTACCTGGTACGGCGGCGAAATGAAGAAAGGGATGTTCTCGATGATGAACTACCTGCTGCCGCTGAAAGGTATTGCCTCTATGCACTGCTCGGCCAACGTGGGTGAGAAAGGCGATGTAGCGGTGTTCTTTGGTCTGTCTGGCACCGGTAAAACCACGCTCTCGACCGATCCGAAACGCCAGTTGATCGGCGATGACGAACACGGCTGGGACGACGACGGGGTGTTCAACTTCGAAGGTGGCTGCTACGCCAAAACCATCAAGCTTTCCGAAGAGGCTGAGCCGGATATCTATCACGCCATCAAGCGCGATGCGCTGCTGGAAAACGTCACCGTACTGGCCGATGGCACCGTGGATTTCAACGACGGTTCGAAAACCGAGAACACCCGCGTTTCCTATCCGATCTACCATATCCAAAACATCGTTAAACCGGTTTCAAAAGCAGGCCATGCCACCAAGGTGATCTTCCTGACCGCCGATGCCTTTGGCGTACTGCCGCCGGTATCACGCCTGACGGCCAACCAGACCCAGTACCACTTCCTGTCTGGTTTCACCGCGAAACTGGCCGGTACCGAGCGCGGTGTTACCGAGCCGACGCCGACCTTCTCAGCCTGCTTTGGTGCCGCCTTCCTGTCATTGCACCCAACCCAATACGCCGAAGTCTTGGTTAAGCGCATGCAGGCGGCCGGTGCGCAGGCTTATCTGGTGAATACCGGTTGGAACGGCACGGGTAAACGTATCTCGATCAAAGATACCCGCGGCATTATCGACGCCATCCTCAACGGTGAAATCGATAAAGCAGAAACCATCACGCTGCCGATCTTCGATCTGGCGATGCCAACCGCCTTACCGGGCGTTGATCCGGCGATCCTCGACCCACGCGCCACCTACGCCAAGGTCGAGCAGTGGGAAGAAAAAGCGCACGATCTGGCGAATCGCTTTATCACCAACTTCGATAAATATACCGATACACCGGCTGGCGCAGCGCTGGTCAGTGTAGGGCCGAAGCTGTAATACCCTCTTGTAGGGGGCGTTGTCTCAGTGTTTTAGCCCCCTACACTTTCTACCTTAAGGCGCGATTTCGCGCCTTTTTTCATTTCAGTAGCTTGTTTTTTAATCAACCCGATAGGATAATCATGCAATGCAATCATTGCTAGCAAAGGGGGGATCAATGGCTACCATAACCGTCAGGAATCTGGATGATGAAGTAAAAGAATTGCTGCGTATCTCAGCGGCTAAAAATGGCCATTCCATGGAGGAGGAAGTTCGCATGATTTTGAAGCAGGCACTGGTGAAAAAGCCGCCGCGTTATGGGTTGGGAACGCGCCTGCATCAGCATTTTGCTGAATTCGGCGGTGTTGAACTGGATATCCCACCACGTGACGCAACACCGCCACGCATTATTAATTTTGACGATGATGATGACCAAGCATGATCATTCTCGATACTAATGTAGTTTCAGAGTTACTGCGCCCAGCCCCTCATTACACCGTTTTGAAGTGGCTGGATGAACAGGATACTTATCAATTTTATCTAAGTGCAATCGTGGTTGCAGAACTCTATACCGGCATCACCTGTATGCCCGCAGGGAAAAGGCAGCTTGAACTGCAAAATCGTTTAGATCTGATGCTACAGGAAGAGTTTCCTGAAAGGATTTTACCTTTTGATGCTGACTGCGCCATACAGCATGCAGAATTAATGGGGGCCAATCGCCGTCGCGGTACAATTATCAGCATGGCAGACAATCAAATTGCCGCGACTTGCCTGCATTATGGTGCCGTATTGGCAACACGTAACACCAAGGATTTCATTCATAGTGGTGTTACCCTAATCGACCCGTGGCAGGCCACCACCAGCCTGCGCTTGCATGAAGAGGCAGCGGAATACTACGTGATGAGCAGAAAGCCCTGACCGAGCCACAGCCCGGTCAGGAAGCTATGCGGTGTCTTTTACCGTTTGATGGCCGTTGGCCGATTCTCTTTTCTCCATCGGCAACGGAATATAGGCTCGGATGCGCAGCCCACCGCGTTCACTGGTGCCGATATCCAACACCCCAGCATGAGCATCAATAATACGTTGCACAATCGCCAACCCCAGCCCAGTACCGCTGGTGCTGCGCGCACTATCGCCGCGCACAAAGGGTTGGAACAGGTGTTTGAGCTCTTCCGGCTTGATCCCTGGGCCGTCGTCTTCCACTTGGAACCAGCCGCGTTGCAACTCACGCCCGCTACTGACCTTGATCCAGCCGTTGCCATAGCGGGCCGCATTCACCACCATATTGGCCGCTGCGCGCTTGATTGATAACGGATGCACATTCATCATCAATTCGCCCGGTAGGATGTCCGTTTCAATCACCCGCTCATAGCCACTTTCTGCCGCCACCACTTCGCCCAGAATAGTGTTCAGATCGCTAATCTCGGTCTGCATTTCCTGGCCGGTGCGCAGGTAATCAATAAACTGCTCGATGATGGCGTTACACTCTTCGATATCTTTATTGATCGACTCCGCCAGATAGCCATCTTCGGTGCTCATCATCTCGGTCGCCAGCCGGATACGCGTCAACGGCGTGCGCAGATCGTGACTCACCCCAGCCATCAGCAGCGTACGATCGTCGGCAAGTTGCTTCACACCGGCCGCCATCTGGTTAAAGGCACGGGTCACGGAACGCACCTCAGAGGCACCATATTCGCGCAGCGGCGGCGGAATAATCCCCTTCCCCACCTGCAAGGCCGCGTGTTCAAGCTCAACCAGGGGGCGGTTCTGGATACGGATAAACAGCCAGGCACCGCCGATCGCCAGCAGCATGATCGCCAAGGTATAACGGAACAGCGGTGAGAAATCACCCTGATGGATTTCGGTCAGCGGAACGCGCACCCAGATGTCCGGTTGCAGCCAGGTTTTGAGCCAAACCACCGGTGAGTTTTTGTTCACCTCAACGCGGACGTCAGTCGGCCCACCCAGTTGCTGCGCCATCTGCTGGCTGAGGAATTGATAGTGCTGCGCCCAGCGCAAGCCACTTTCCTCCGCCGCAGCATTGGTATACAGGGAAATGCCCAGTTCACGGTAGATTTCACGGCGGAACGCCGGTGGCACTTCAAGCAGCGTGCCATCCTCCAGTTGCAGCCGGTCGGTCATCAGCATACGGACTTCATACGCCAGAACCTTGTTGAACTGCTGTAGGCTGGGCAAGATGGCGAAGTTGAGCACCACCAGATAGGTCGTCACCAGGCTGACGAACAGCAAGGTGACAATCAACAGCAAAGTTCTGGCAAACGAGCTACGCGGTGAAAAGCGCAATCGCTTCATGCCTTAGTGCCGTCCGGCACGAAGACGTAACCCAGGCCCCAAACGGTCTGAATATAACGAGGATGGGCCGGATCTTCCTCAACCATGCGGCGCAGGCGAGAAATTTGCACGTCGATGGAGCGCTCCATCGCGCTGTATTCGCGGCCACGAGCCAGATTCATCAACTTATCGCGTGATAACGGCTCACGCGGATGGCTGACCAACGCTTTCAACACCGCAAACTCACCGCTGGTGAGCGGCATAGGCTCGTCTTCGCGGAACATTTCGCGCGTGCCCAGGTTCAGTTTGAATTTACCGAAGGCGATCACCGCTTCTTCTTGCGAAGGCGCACCAGGCAGTTCATTGGCCTGACGGCGCAGCACCGCACGAATACGGGCCAGCAGTTCACGCGGGTTGAACGGTTTAGGAATGTAGTCATCGGCACCGATTTCAAGCCCGACAATGCGATCCACTTCTTCACCCTTGGCGGTCACCATAATGATCGGCATCGGGTTGCTTTGGCTGCGCAGACGGCGGCAGATAGAAAGCCCGTCTTCACCCGGCAGCATCAGGTCTAACACCATCAGATGGAAAGATTCACGCGTCAGCAAACGATCCATTTGCTCAGCGTTGGCCACGCTACGAACCTGAAAGCCCTGCTCCGTTAAATAACGTTCTAAAAGCGCACGCAGGCGCATGTCATCATCGACAACCAGAATCTTATGATTTTCTTGCATTGTATTACTCCCAAAGGCTGTATTGCCTGATTCTAGGCTGTGGCTGGCACAGATGTATAAGCACTGCTGGCGACGGTTTGGCAACAGCCTTGTATTGTTAAAAAACCCCGTCATTACTGACAGCATTTAATGGTATACATTCTAGCCGAAATTGTTACAAAGCTTATTCTTTTGCTCAGATATCAACTGTTTTCACTTAAGTATCGGGCCAGGGCCCCCGCTTACTTGTGATTGTTTACACAGACAGCCGAACATCCCAAACTGGCGGTTTTGGCAGTGTACCGCAGAGATACCGATAAAAAACTCACCCAATGACCCGTTTATGCGAGAATCCCCAGATTAACGGCTGACTGCAAGGTGGATAACGATGAAAACATTGCTGATTACCCGTGAAGGGTACGACAAGCTGAAGCAAGAACTGGACTTTCTTTGGCGTGAAGAGCGCCCGGAAGTGACCAAGAAAGTCACCTGGGCCGCCAGCCTGGGCGACAGAAGTGAAAACGCCGATTACCAGTACAACAAAAAGCGGCTGCGTGAAATCGATCGCCGCGTGCGCTACCTCACCAAATGCCTTGAGCAGTTGAAAATCGTCGACTATTCGCCGCAGCAGGAAGGCCGGGTGTTTTTTGGTGCCTGGGTGGAGATCGAAAACGATGAGGGTGAGATCAAACGCTTTCGTATCGTCGGTTACGATGAGATTTTCGGCCGTAAAGACTACATCTCCATCGACTCACCGATGGCCCGCGCGCTGCTGAAAAAGGAAGTGGGCGATAGCGCCACGGTGCAAACGCCTGCCGGTGAAGCGTTTTGGTCGGTCAATGAGATCACCTATGTGAAAGAGTGAAGGGGCATGTCAGCCCACTGCGCTGGCATTTTATCCCTGCAAACCGTATAACTATCCCCCTATTGATTATCGTGCTGAACAGATACCCGACTTATGAATGACCCACTGAGCCGCATTATTGCAACAGAATTGCAGGCCCGGCCGGAGCAAGTTGACTCCGCCATCCGTCTGCTGGATGAAGGTAATACCGTGCCGTTTATCGCACGCTATCGTAAGGAAGTCACCGGAGGCCTGGACGACACCCAACTGCGCCAGTTGGAAACCCGCTTGGGTTACCTGCGTGAACTGGAAGATCGCCGCCAGACCATCCTCAAATCCATCGACGAGCAAGGTAAGCTGACCGAACAGTTGGCTGGGGCAATTAATGCCACCCTGAGCAAAACCGAACTCGAAGACCTCTACCTGCCGTATAAACCCAAGCGCCGCACCCGTGGTCAGATCGCTATTGAAGCCGGTCTGGAGCCGCTGGCCGACTTGCTGTGGCAAGATCCACAGCAGCAGCCAGAACAGGCGGCCGAACGTTATGTCGATGCCGACAAGGGCGTTGCCGATGTCAAAGCGGCGCTGGACGGTGCGCGCTATATCCTGATGGAACGCTTCGCCGAAGATGCCACGCTGCTGGCCAAAGTGCGCGATTACCTGTGGAAAAATGCCCATCTGGTGTCCAAGGTGGTGGAAGGCAAAGAAGAGGAAGGCGCGAAATTCCGCGACTACTTCGATCACCACGAACCGATTGCCCAAGTGCCTTCTCACCGTGCGCTGGCGATGTTCCGCGGCCGCAATGAAGGGGTACTGCAACTGGCGCTGAATGCCGATCCGCAGTTTGAAGAAGCGCCGCGCGAAAGCCAGGGCGAGTTGATCATCATCAACCACCTGAACCTGCGCCTGAACAATGCGCCGGCCGATGTCTGGCGCAAAGCGGTGGTTAACTGGACCTGGCGCATCAAGGTGCTGCTGCATCTGGAAACCGAACTGATGGGCACCCTGCGTGAGCGTGCGGAAGACGAAGCGATCAACGTTTTCGCCCGCAATATGCACGATCTGCTGATGGCCGCCCCGGCCGGTATGCGTGCCACCATGGGCCTGGACCCTGGCCTGCGTACCGGCGTCAAAGTGGCGGTGGTTGATGCCACCGGCAAACTGGTGGTGACCGATACCGTTTATCCGCACACCGGTCAGGCCGCTAAAGCGGCTGCGGTGGTTGCAGCACTGTGCATCAAGCACCAGGTGGAACTGGTAGCGATCGGCAACGGTACCGCCTCCCGTGAAACCGAGCGTTTCTTTGCTGAGCTACAGCAGCAGTTCCCGAATGTGCAGGCACAGAAAGTGATCGTCAGCGAGGCCGGTGCTTCGGTCTATTCCGCCTCCGAACTGGCGGCGCTGGAATTCCCGAACCTTGATGTTTCGCTGCGCGGTGCAGTTTCCATTGCCCGCCGCTTGCAGGATCCGCTGGCCGAACTGGTGAAGATCGACCCTAAATCCATCGGCGTCGGCCAATACCAGCATGACGTCAGCCAAAGCCAGTTGGCGAAGAAGCTGGATTCAGTGGTGGAAGACTGCGTAAACGCCGTGGGTGTGGATCTGAATACCGCGTCCGTGCCTTTATTGACCCGAGTAGCTGGTTTGACGCGTATGATGGCACAGAACATCGTCACCTGGCGTGATGAAAACGGCCGTTTCAGCAACCGCGATCAACTGCTGAAAGTCAGCCGCCTGGGGCCAAAAGCCTTTGAACAGTGTGCGGGCTTCTTGCGTATCAACCACGGTGATAACCCGCTGGATGCCTCAACCGTTCACCCGGAAACCTACCCGGTGGTGGAGCGCATTCTGGCCGCGACCCAGCAGGCGTTGCAGGATCTGATGGGCAACTCGAACGCCATCCGCAACCTGAAAGCCAGCGATTTCACCGATGAGAAATTCGGTGTGCCAACGGTGACCGACATCCTGAAAGAGCTGGAAAAACCGGGCCGCGATCCGCGCCCAGAATTCAAAACCGCCACCTTTGCAGAAGGCGTGGAAACGCTGAACGATCTGCAAGTCGGGATGATTCTGGAAGGCTCGGTCACCAACGTCACCAACTTCGGTGCGTTTGTGGATATCGGCGTACATCAGGATGGCCTGGTGCATATCTCCTCGCTGGCAGATAAGTTTGTGCAGGATCCGCACACCGTGGTGAAAGCCGGTGATATCGTCAAAGTGAAGGTGATGGAGGTCGATCTGCAACGCAAGCGTATCGCACTCAGCATGCGCTTGGATGAGCAACCGGGCGAAGGTTCATCGCGCCGTGGCAGCGGTAGCAACAACAGCGCTCCAGCACGCGACAACGCCTCACGCGCGCCTGCCAATAAAGCAGCAAAACCACGCACCACCACCCCGGCAAACAACAGTGCCATGGGTGACGCGCTGGCTGCGGCGTTTGGCAAGAAACGTTAAGCCTAACGGCAGAGGGAGGGGTTCACCCCGCCCTCTGCCAGATAAGATTTCCACTTATTTTTGATGCACCGCAAGAAAGTAGTACAATTAGCAGTCAACAACCCTGTTTCTTGTATTGATTACGATAATCGTTCTCACTATTATTATGTTGCGTGTTTATTGGGCCACTCCATGGCTCAGCTGTTTCGGCTCCATTTACCCCTCTCGGGTAGCCAGGGCAAAACTGTTCTGAAAGCAACGTTCCAACGGGAACGTTTTGATCACCAAGAAGGTAATATGCATCTTCTTCCTAAACAGACTTATAAAATTGCCGGTTTCTCCAGTGAAATCAGCCCCGCTTACCGACAGAAACTGCTGTCGCTCGGGATGCTGCCCGGTTCATTATTTGAAGTAGTACGCGTTGCACCACTCGGCGATCCAATAGAAATAAAAACCCGCCGCGTCAGCTTGGTGCTGCGGAAAAAAGATTTGGACCTGATCCTGCTCGACGGCCAGTAACCACACGCCGCCCCCCGCCTCAGGCTTTTGCCGTGCTTCTGCGCATGGCCGGTACTTAATTTACTGATATCACGTTGGATTATGAAAAAAATCACCATTGGCTTGATAGGTAATCCGAATTCAGGGAAAACCACCTTGTTCAACCAGCTTACCGGTGCGCGTCAGCGGGTCGGTAACTGGGCCGGAGTCACGGTTGAACGCAAAGAGGGCCAGTTTTCCACAGCGCAATCGCAGGTTACTCTGGTCGATTTGCCCGGCACCTACTCGCTCACCACCATCTCCGAACAGACCTCGCTTGACGAACAGATCGCCTGCCATTACATCCTGAGCGGCGACGCTGACTTGTTGATCAACGTGGTAGATGCGTCAAACCTGGAACGTAACCTTTACCTGACGCTGCAACTGCTGGAGCTGGGCATTCCCTGCATCGTGGCGCTGAATATGCTGGATATCGCCAGAAGCCAGCGCATCGAGATTGATCTTGCGGCTTTGTCTGAACGCCTGGGTTGCCCGGTCGTACCGCTGATTTCTACCAAAGCCGACGGGATTGGCATGCTGAAACAGATGATCGACGGTCATCGGTTCAATCAGCTCAAAGCCTTGGTAAATTACCCGCCGTTGCTGCTAGACCAAGTCAACGCCTTGACCGATGCCATGCCGCAGAATCTGCCCACCGAACAGCGCCGCTGGCTGGCGTTGCAAATGCTGGAAGGGGATATTTATAGCCACCAGTTGGCCGGTAATGCTATCGCTCTGCTGCCGCAGGCCAGGCAGGCGCTGCAACAACAGCAGCAGGAAGATCCGGCGCTGGTGATTGCCGATGCCCGTTACCAGTCGATCGCAACCCTTTGCGATGCCGTCAGTAACGCGCAGCAAGCTCTGCCGAACCGCCTGACTGAAATGCTGGATAAAGTGATCCTCAACCGCTGGCTCGGCGTGCCGATTTTTCTGCTGGTGATGTACCTGATGTTCCTGCTGGCGATCAATATTGGCGGTGCGTTGCAACCGATCTTCGATCTCGGTTCGGCGGCCATCTTTATTCAGGGGATCCAATGGGTGGGTTATACTCTGCATTTCCCAGAATGGCTGACCATTTTCCTGGCACAGGGTGTCGGTGGCGGTATCAATACCGTGCTGCCACTGGTACCGCAGATCGGCATGATGTACCTGTTCCTGTCCTTTTTGGAAGACTCCGGCTACATGGCGCGCGCCGCCTTTGTGATGGATCGCCTGATGCAGGCGCTCGGCTTGCCGGGGAAATCCTTCGTACCGCTGATCGTCGGTTTCGGCTGCAACGTGCCGTCGATCATGGGTGCACGCACGCTGGATGCCCAACGTGAACGCCTGATCACCATCATGATGGCTCCTTTTATGTCCTGCGGTGCGCGGTTGGCGATCTTTGCCGTATTCGCTGCGGCATTTTTCGGCCAAGACGGCGCTGGCGTGGTGTTCTCGCTGTATATGCTGGGTATCGTGGTCGCTATTCTTACCGGCCTGGTGCTGAAATACACCATCATGCGCGGTGAAGCATCACCGTTCGTCATGGAGTTGCCGGTTTATCACGTCCCCCACCTGAAAAGCCTGCTGTTGCAGACCTGGCAACGCCTGAAAGGTTTTGTGCTGCGCGCCGGGAAAGTCATTGTGATTGCCAGTATCCTGATCGGTGGCCTGAACAGCTTCTCGTTCAGCGGCAAGCCGGTAGACAGCATCAATGATTCAGCGTTGGCCTCGGTTTCCAAAGTGCTCACACCGCTGCTGCAACCGATGGGCGTACACAGCGATAACTGGCAGGCGACCGTCGGCCTGGTTACCGGAGCAATGGCCAAAGAAGTGGTGGTGGGAACGCTCAACACGCTGTACACCGCCGAACACATCACCAATCAACCGTTCGACGCCGCCAATTTCAACCTGCTGGATGAATTGTCTGCCGCTCTGGAGGAAACCTGGCAAGGTCTGAAAGGCACATTCAGCCTCAGCGTACTTGCCAACCCGATCGAAGCCAGCAAGGGCGATGGCGAAATGGGCGCAGGCTCAATGGGGGTCATGAGCAGCAAATTCGGCACCTCAATTTCTGCTTACAGCTATCTGATCTTCGTGCTGCTGTATGTGCCGTGCGTTTCGGTGATGGGTGCGATTGCCCGCGAATCGAGTCGGGGCTGGATGACTTTCTCCATTCTGTGGGGGCTGAATGTGGCCTACTCGCTGGCTACCCTGTTCTACCAGATAGCGACCTTTAGCCAGCATCCGCAATACAGCCTGGTGGCGATCCTGTCGGTGCTGGCCTTCAATGCTTTGCTGCTGCTGGCATTACGTAAAGCCCGTAGCCGCGTGACCATCCGTCTGCGCAACGCAACGCCTGCCGCCTGTTGCCAAAACCCGCAAGGTGATTGCCACTGATGGCCAGCCTGCTGCAAATCCGTGATGCGCTCGCCCTGCGGGGCAGCGCTCAGGCTCAACAGTTGAGCCACCAGTTGGCAACGCCGTTGCCGCTGGTTGAAGCCATGCTGGAGCGTTTAACCGACATGGGTAAAGTGGAGCGTATTGAGCAGGACAACAGTGAATGCCTGAGCGGCAGCTGCAAACGCTGCCCAGAAAGATGCAGTACGGTAGTTTATCGCTTGAAAAACTAGAGATAAAAAACAGGGGCGCACGCTATGCGCCCCTCGTTAGCAAATTATTTCTTATCTTTATACACTTCAGCGGCCGCACTGAACTTGCCATGCTCGCGGGCAGCCACAACCACGTAGTACTTCCCACCTTTCTCGTCAGCCAGTTTGGACAATTCCTCTTTCAAGTCCATGGGATCGGTGGCTTGGGCAGTTGACGTTATCATGCCAATTTTCTCGTACTTGCCTGGCGCCTTATCCAAATCTTCCTGAGTGAGTAATGTTGCCGCCATTGTGCTGAAAGACGCTAAACCCACAACCAATGCTACAACCGTCATCTTCAATGATTTCATGACCATACCTCTAAGCGGATAAATGAGTTGTTATGAAGGCCGTTAACAATAAATCAGGCATCGATACGCCACGGCGCTCAAGGGCGCGGTGAAAAATACATGCAGTTTTCTCACCGTTCGCCACATATCTAGCCCTTCATATATCGAATCAGCCTGCTTTTTTATCCGCCAATTAGTCGACCTTGTAGCGCTCTTTTGTGCCTTTTTGGGCCGCAATCAGGGTGATATCAGCGCGAAGCCGCACGCCTACCGGGTTGCAGCAAATTGATTAATAATGCTAGTGAATTCTTCAGGGTGAGAGACAAAAGGCGCATGGGCCGCCTTGGGGATCACCACCGAAGACGACTGCGGCCACCACTCATCTAACAGCGTCGCGACCTTGCGCGGTACCAAACCATCCAGGTAACCATAAATGCGCAGCACCGGCATCGCTGGCTTGGCCAACTGCTGCCGCTGATCCACGGTGCGCAGCATATCAAGCCCGCTATTGAGCACCGCGACACCCGGCATCGGTTGATTGAGCACCACGGTTTTTAACAGGCGCGCATCCTGGCGGGCGCTTTCGGTCCCCAGGGTTTGCAGCGCCAGAAAGCGCTCTACGGTACGGTTGAAATCCTCGCTAAGCTGCTGCTTGAAACCGCTCAGCACTTCTGGCCGGATCCCTGGCCAATCCTCCTGCGCGGCAAAACAGGGCGAAGAAGCCACGGTAATCAGCCCTGCTACCCGCTCAGGCTGCGTCAGGGCAATCTGCCCGGCCACCAGCCCACCCAATGACCAGCCCAACCAATACGCGCGCGCAGGGGCGGCCGCCAGCAGGATGTCCGCCATCTGTTGCAGCGATAACGCACCATAACCCTGGCTGCGGCCATAGCCCGGCAGATCGACCAGGTGCACGCGAAAATGCGGCGTCAATCGATCCAACGTGCAACTCCATACTTCGGCGTTCAATCCCCATCCGTGCAGCAGCACAAGATCGCGATCGCCTTCGCCCATTGTTTGCCAGTACAGCGCTGTCATCAGTTATTGTCCTTCTGAACTCGTTCCGTCACGGAGGACGGTATGCTATCAATCTACAGCCGCTGTTGGCTATGCCGGCAACCATTAAGGCTAATGCAGCAGGGCATTTGCAGCTATTGCCTGCGCGAACTGCCCACCAAACCCATCAGTTGCCCACGCTGTGGTTTACCTAGCGGCGATCCGCACCGGCCTTGTGGCCGCTGCCTGCAACAACCACCGCCCTGGCAGGCACTGGTTTTTGCCACCGACTATTGCCTGCCAATCAGTAGGTTAATCAAGCGCTTCAAATTCCAGCGCACGCCAGAACTGGCCCCGACGCTGGCTCGGCTGATCCTGCTGCACTGGCTCCGAGCTCACCGAGAGCAACATCTGAACAAACCGGACATCATTTTAGCGGTACCCTTACAGGATAAACGCTGCTGGCGTAGGGGTTACAATCAGAGCGATCTGCTGGCCCGGCCATTGGCGCACTGGTTGGAGTGTGAATATCGGCCCGCCGCGCTGCGCCGGATCAGAGCTACCTCGCCACAGCAGCAACTAATCGCCCGCGCGCGGCGGCGCAATTTACGCGGCGCATTCCGTTGTGATGAAAACCTGGCAGGGAAGCATGTGGCGCTGCTGGATGACGTAGTCACCACCGGTAGCACGGTGGCAGAAATCGCTAAATTATTGCAGAAACAGGGCGTCGCATCCTTGCAGATCTGGTGCGTCTGCCGCACATTGTAGTACCACCGCAATGGGCGTATTATATCCTACTATAGCAGTCAACTATTGAGTCAATGCCATGATCCGTATAACAGATGCAGCACAGGAACATTTTGCCAAACTGTTGGCAAACCAAGAAGAAGGCACCCAAATCCGCGTATTCGTAATTAATCCGGGTACGCCAACGGCTGAATGCGGTGTTTCTTATTGCCCGCCAGATGCGGTAGAAGCAACAGACACCGAGCTGAAATTCGAAAAGCTGTCTGCCTACGTCGATGAATTGAGCACGCCGTATCTTGAAGACGCTGAAATCGACTTTGTCACCGATCAACTCGGTTCCCAGCTCACGCTGAAAGCGCCAAACGCCAAAATGCGCAAAGTCGACGACAATGCACCGTTGATGGAACGTGTGGAATACGTGCTGCAATCGCAGATCAACCCGCAGTTGGCAGGCCACGGCGGCCGCGTTACGCTGATGGAAATCACCGACGACGGGCTGGCTATCTTGCAGTTCGGCGGCGGATGCAACGGTTGTTCGATGGTTGACGTAACGCTGAAGGAAGGGATCGAGAAAGAGCTGTTGCAGAAGTTCCCAGAACTGAAAGGAGTACGCGACCTCACCGAGCATCAGCGTGGTGAACACTCCTATTATTGATGTGTCTAGGGCGCCAATACGGCGCCCTAACGTAATACATTATCCAGCCGACACCTTCTTGCGCCGTTTATCCAAATCCTTCAGTAAACGATTCACCTGCCGATCGGCAAACATCTCTTCCAGTGTATGGCTCAGCTTACGCCGCCAGTTTGGGTATTCATTGCTGGTGCCTGGGATATTGACCGGATCGGCCATATCCAGCCAATCCTCCGGTTGCAGACCCAGCAGCGCGCTGGCACTGTCCGCCACATAACGCTGCAAACCACGGTTCAACAATGGGCTCATCGCCAACAAAGAGGCTTTTTTGCCGACCTTCTGCGGCACACAGCCGTAGCGGTGCAGGCCATCCAGCAAGCCCTGCTTGGCACGTTCACGATCGGCAAACAGCGTTTTGAGCACCTCGGCATCCGGGTATAGCCCCAGCGTTTTCCCCAGCGTCAGATCACCGCTCTGCCAATAGCCACGCAGCGTGGGCAGATCGTGCGTGGTAATGGTAGCCATCGCCTGCACCGGATAAGACTGCGGCGCACGGAACTGGCTCTCGCTATCACGTTCGAAATACAGCACTTTGTAGGAGTAAACCCCGCTGTCACGCAGTTTGCCGACGATCTCCACCGGTACGGTACCGAGATCTTCACCAATCACCATGCAGCGATGGCGTTGGCTTTCCAGCGCCAACAGCGCCAGCAGATCGTCAACCGGGTATTTGACATAGGCCCCGTTATCGGCAGTTTCACCGTAAGGGATCCACCATAACCGTAACAACGCCATGACGTGGTCGATACGCAAAGCACCGCAGCTGGTCATATTGGCACGCAGCAAATCGATAAACGGCTGGTAGCCGCGCGCCACCATCACATGGGGATCCATCGGCGGCAGGCCCCAGTTTTGCCCCAGCGGGCCGAGGATATCCGGCGGAGCCCCGACAGACGCTCCCAGGCAATACAGCTCGCGTTCACACCAGGTTTCAGCGCCGCCTTCCGCCACGCCTACCGCCAGATCGCGATAGAGGCCGATTGGCATCTGCTGTTCTTGGCTTTGGCCGAAGCATTCGGCAAACTGGCTGGCAGCCAACCATTGCAGCCACAGATAGAAAGTCACGTCATCCGTATGCTGTTGGCAGAAAGCCTCTACTGCGGCCCCATTACCCTGCCGGTACTCTTCCGGCCAAGCCGGCCAACCCCACATACTGTTATCGTTGGCAGACAGATGCGCATGTAGCGCATCATAGGCCGCCTGTTGGTACAGGCTGCTGCCCCCTTCACTCACGAAACGTTCAAACGCCTGCTTCAACGCATCGCTGGCCTTGCGGGCCTGAAACTGCGGGAACGCCAGCTTCAGCGCCGCCAGCTTCAGTTGGGTGACCGCGCTGTAATCCACTTGGTCACTGCTGCGCGCTTTCGCCAGCAGCTTCTGTGTCGCCGCTTTCTGCCACCATTTCTGCGCGGCTGCGCTGTGCTGGAAATCCTCCACCGCGTTGACGTCGATATACACCACGTTCAGCCAGCGCCGTGAAGAAGGGCTGTAAGGGCTGGCACTTTCCGGATTGGCCGGATACAGCGCATGGATCGGGTTCAGCCCAACAAAGGCACCGCCGCGTTCCCCCACTTCGCTGACCATCACGCGCAGATCGCCGAAGTCACCGATGCCCCAGTTACGATCGGAACGCAACGTGTAGAGCTGCACGCAGGCACCCCACAGTTTTTTTCCGGTCAGCAGGGCTTGGGGTTCATAGCAGCGTTTCGGCGCGACAATCAACCGACACTGCCATTGTTGCTCGCCCTGCGTCAGTTGGAGCTGGTGATACCCCTGCGGCAGTTTCCCCGCCAGGGTCAAGGTTTTGCGCGCGCTGGCGCGGCCCCGTTGCTGGCTACCGTCCTCGCATTGCAGCACCCAGTGATACTCACCGCTGCCGCCCAGCGGCAAAGCCACCGGGCTGCCGTGATAGAACACTTTCACCAATGGTAACGGCGCAGCCTCCGAACGAAGCGACGCGTTACTCATGGCATCCAGCAGCTTACGCTTGGTTTCCGGCGAAATAGCCTGCTGTTTACCATGGGCATTGATGTAATCAGCCGCAATCCCTGCCTGGGAGGCCGCCTGATCGATACCTTTACTCATTCGTACTCCTTAACGCTTGGCTTGCCAGATGCGCTGCTGGTAGTCACGGATCGAACGATCGGAACTGAACATGCCCACGCGCGCGGTGTTAAGGATAGTGCGGCGCGTCCATTCGTCGCGGTCACGATACAGTTTGTCTACCTGCCGTTGAGCTTCACAATAGGAAGCAAAGTCTGCCAGCACCAGATACGGGTCGCCGCCTTCCAGCAGGCTGTGCAGCATCAGATCGAACGCGTGCTTGTCACCCTGGCTGAAGATGCCACTGGCCAATTCATCCAGAATCGTTTTCAGGTGTTTGTCTTTCTTACGATAACTCAGCGGATCGTAACCCTTCTTCAACAACGCCTTAACCTGCTCCACGGTATTGCCGAAAATGAAGATATTGTCTTCGCCCACCTGCTCGGCAATCTCAACGTTAGCACCGTCCAGCGTACCCACGGTCAAGGCACCGTTCAGCGCCAGCTTCATATTGCCGGTGCCGGAAGCTTCTTTACCGGCGGTGGAGATCTGCTCAGACACATCGGCCGCCGGGATCATCAGCTCCGCTACCGAAACGCGGTAGTCTGGAATAAACACCACTTTCAGACGATCCTTCACGATCGGATCGTTGTTGATCTTCTCCGCCGCCTGATTGATCGCATAAATGATGTTTTTCGCCAGGTAGTAACCTGGAGCCGCTTTGGCGCCGAACAGGAACACGCGCGGTACCATATCCATCTCTGGGTTATCGCGCAGTTGGCGATACAGCGACAGGATATGCAGCAAATTCAGGTGCTGACGTTTGTATTCATGCAGGCGTTTAATCTGTACGTCGAAGATCGCATCCGGGTTGAGCGTCAGACCCATCACGCTATGCACGTAATTGGCCAGAGCCACCTTGTTATCGCGTTTGATCTGCTGATACTGCTGGCGGAACGCCGCATCGTCGGCATACTTTTCCAGGCCTTTCAGCGCATCCAGATCGTTGGCCCACTCTACCTTCAGCGTTTCGTCGATCAGGCCGGACAACGCCGGGTTACACTGCTTCAGCCAGCGGCGCGGCGTAATACCGTTAGTGACGTTGTGGAATTTGTTCGGCCACAATTGGTAGTACTCTGGGAACAGATCCTTCACCACCAGATCCGAGTGCAGTTGCGCTACACCGTTAACCGCAAAACCGCTCACGACGCACAGATTCGCCATGCGCACCTGCTTGTTGTGGTGTACCGCCAGTTTGGCCCAAACGGCGTCATCGCCCGGCCAGTGTTGGTCCACCAGCTTTTTGAAGTTGGCGTTGATCTGTTTGATGATTGAGAAATGGCGTGGCAGCAGGCTGCGCACCAGTTTTTCGTCCCAGCACTCCAGGGCTTCCGGCATCAGCGTGTGGTTGGTATAGGCGAAGGTCTTGCTGGTGATCGCCCAGGCGGCATCCCAATCCATCTGATGTTCATCCAACAGGATGCGCAGCATTTCCGGAATAGCGATGGTCGGGTGAGTATCGTTCAGCTGGATCACTTCGTACTTTGGCAGGTCTGCAATCTTGCGGCCCGCCTGATGATGTTTGCGCAGGATATCCGCCACCGAACAGGCGCACTGGAAATACTGCTGCATCAGGCGCAGGCGTTTGCCAGCCTGATGATTATCATTCGGATAGAGCACTTTGGTGAGTTTAGCCGCTTCAACGCCCTGTTTTTCTGCCTGCAGGAATTTGCCATCGTTGAAATCGTTCAGATCGAACGGATGCGCGTGCGTTGCCTGCCACAGGCGCAGCGGTTGGGTCACCCCGTTACGGAACCCCAGTACCGGCAGATCCCAAGCTTCGCCACGCAGGGTAAACTCCGGGTGCCACAGTTCGCGGCCATCGGCCAGTTTTTCCACTTTACCGCCGATGCCAACATCCACCGCCAGTGCCGCATTATGGCGGAACCACGGATAGCTCTCGCGCTGCCAGTTGTCTGGCGCTTCCTGCTGGTGCCCCTCTTTGAACGACTGGCGGAACAGCCCGTACTGATAGTTCAGGCCATAGCCAGTGGCCGGTTGTTCCACCGTCGCCATTGAATCAAGGAAGCAGGCCGCCAAGCGCCCCAGCCCGCCGTTGCCCAGCGCCGGATCGGTTTCCTGCTCCAGCAAATCCGCCAGCTTGACGTCTTGCTCGGCCAGCACCGCTTCAACCGTGTCGTACCAGCCAAGGTTGATCAGGTTATTGGCCGTCAGGCGGCCAATCAGGAATTCCATCGAGATATAATTCACATGGCGCAGCGACTTGCTGCTTTTACGCGGTGCCGGCTGTGCCGCCAGTTGCTCGGCAAGCGCAGCACTGACAGCTTCCCACCATTGATGTTGGGTCATCTGCTGTGCGGAACTGAGGCCAAAACGCTGCCACTGACGAGTCAGCGCAGCCAGAAAAACGTCCTTTTTAAGCATAGACTGTGACATAGGGAAAACTCTCTAATCCGATAAATGGGCCAATTTTTTCGCTATCGTGCCGGGGAGAACGCACAACGGCATCATCCCGCCTGGGGATTAGCGAGGGAGGAGAGTTGGGGCGTAGTCGGAATTGTGATCTCGGGCACTTTTTATCCCCTCTGAAGGGGCTCAACATCCCCCATCAGGGCTATCGTTGCGCACAAAAACAACGGCAGGATGCTGTGCTGTGACGTTAACATAGTCACTTCGGCCGTTGAAGTTTTGTACTGACCTCGTCATCCGACAAAATTGCACTACAGTTACCGAGTGCCATTAAACGTCTCGATAAAAAACGTCTTGGTTGCGGGGCATAAAAAAGTGTGATCGATAGCAACTTAACTCCAAGCCAAAGCGGAAGCTTGTTGCAATACGTTTGGCGATGTTCGAAGTTATTGAGGGGGATTAATTACGAGCTACAAAATAATTAATACTGCCCCGGTCCCGAAGAAGATTCGCGACAAAAAACCTTCGGGCAGTCCTTCGGCGGCGGGAACCGCACTTTACACCTGGAATATTATGCTGATCCCATCAAAACTGAGCCGTCCGGTACGGCTGCAAAATACCGTGATACGCGATCGCCTGCTGGTCAAATTAGCCAGTGCGGCAAATTATCGCCTGACATTGGTCAATTGCCCGGCAGGATATGGAAAGACCACGCTGGTTGCCCAATGGGCGGCGGGCAAATCGGATCTGGGGTGGTACTCTCTGGATGAAAGCGACAACCAGCCAGAGCGCTTCGCCAGTTATCTGATCGCCGCAGTGCAGCAGGCCACCGGCGGGCACTGCGTGAAAAGCGAGGCGCTCAGCCAAAAACACCAGTACGCCAGCCTGTCTGCGCTATTCGCACAGCTGTTTATCGAGCTTTCCGATTGGCATCACCCCCTGTATCTGGTGATTGATGATTATCATCTGATTACCAACGACGTGATCCACGAAGCGATGCGCTTCTTCCTGCGCCATCAGCCAGAAAACCTGACGCTGATCCTGCTGTCGCGCACGCTGCCTGCTCTCGGCATCGCTAATCTGCGGGTGCGCGACCAACTGCTGGAATTGAGCACGCAGCAGTTGGCCTTTACCCACCAGGAAGCCAAGCAGTTCTTTGACTACCGCTTGAGTTCACCGCTTGAACACCATGACAGCAGCCGCCTGTGCGACGAAGTGGAAGGATGGGCCACCGCATTGCAGTTGATCGCGCTGTCTGCCCGCCAGTCCACCTCTTCCGCCCAGCAATCCGCCAAGCGTTTAGCCGGGCTGAATGCCAGCCACCTTTCCGATTATCTGGTGGATGAGGTGCTGGATCGCGTCGATGCCGATGCCCGCGCCTTCCTGCTGCGCTGCTCAGTATTGCGTTCAATGAACGACGCGCTGATCGTGCGCCTGACCGGCGAAGATAACGGCCAGCAGCGTCTTGAAGAGTTGGAACGCCAAGGGCTGTTTATCCACCGCATGGACGATACCGGTGAGTGGTTCTGTTTCCACCCGTTATTTGCCTCATTCCTGCGCCAGCGCTGCCAGTGGGAACTGGCGCTGGAGCTACCGGGCCTGCATCGTGCCGCCGCCGAAGGCTGGCTGGCACTCGGTTACCCAGCGGAAGCCATCCACCATGCGCTGGCGGCCAGCGACGTCAGCATGCTGCGCGATATCCTGCTGCAACATGCCTGGTTGTTGTTCCACCACAGTGAGTTAGCGCTGCTGGAGGAGTGCCTAAAGGCACTGCCGTATGAACGCTTGATCCAAAGCCCGAAACTGGCGTTGTTGCAGGCTTGGCTGGCACAAAGCCAGCACCGCTACAGCGAGGTCAACACCCAGTTGGAACGCGCCGAACAGGCCATGCACGAACAGAAAATTGCCATCGACCAGACCTTGCATGCCGAATTCGATGCATTGCGCGCGCAGGTGGCGATCAACGCTGGCAAGCCGGAAGAGGCCGAACGGTTGGCTACCGAAGCGCTAAAGTTCCTGCCGCTTTCCAGCTATTACAGCCGCATCGTGGCCACCTCGGTCACTGGCGAAGTTCACCACTGCAAAGGCGAGCTGGCGCGCGCGCTGCCGATGATGCAGCAGACCGAACAGATGGCACGCCGCCATCAGGCTTATCATTACGCGCTGTGGGCGCTGTTGCAGCAAAGCGAAATTCTGATCGCCCAAGGCTTCTTGCAGGCCGCTTACGAAACGCAGGAAAAAGCCTTTGAGCTGGTGCGCGAACAGCACCTGGAGCAGTTGCCAATGCATGAGTTCCTACTGCGTATCCGCTCGCAGGTGCTCTGGTCATGGTCACGGCTGGACGAGGCCGAGGACGCCGCGCGTGAAGGGCTGAAGGTGCTGGCCAACTACCAGCCACAGCAGCAGTTGCAATGCCTGGCGATGTTGGCGAAATGTTCACTGGCACGGGGCGATCTGGATAATGCCAATAGCCACCTGCTGCGTTGCGAAGTCTTGCTGCACGGCTCGCAATATCACCGCGATTGGCTGACCAACGCCGATAAACCCCGGGTGATCCATTGGCAGATGACCGGAGACACCGCCGCGGCCGCCAACTGGCTGCGCCATACCGAAAAACCGGGCATGGCGAACAACCACTTTATGCAGGGCCAGTGGCGCAATATTGCCCGCGTGCAGATTATGCTCGGCCAGTTCGAAGAAGCCGAAGTGGTGCTGGACGAATTGAATGAAAACGCCCGCCGCCTGCGGCTGGTCAGCGATCTCAATCGTAATCTGCTGCTCAGCAATCAGCTTTATTGGCAGATGGATCGCAAAGGCGACGCGCAACGGGTGCTGATCGAAGCGCTGGCGCTGGCAAACCGCACCGGGTTTATCAGCCACTTTGTGATTGAAGGGGAAACCATGGCGCAGCAACTGCGTCAGTTAATCCAACTTAATACGTTGCCTGAGCTGGAGCAGCACCGCGCGCAACGCATTTTGCGCGACATCAACCAGCATCATCGCCACAAGTTCGCCCATTTTGACGAGAGTTTCGTCGATAAACTGCTGACCCACCCACAGGTGCCGGAACTGATCCGTACCAGCCCGCTGACCCAGCGTGAGTGGCAGGTGCTGGGCCTGATTTATTCCGGTTACAGCAACGAACAGATCGCCGGTGAACTGGCGGTGGCGGCTACCACCATCAAAACCCATATTCGTAATCTGTATCAGAAACTGGGGGTTGCCCATCGACAGGAAGCGGTGCAGCAAGCACAGCAGTTGCTGAAAATGATGGGCTATGGAGCATAACGGGGAATTAACGGCATTCGGTGTTCAGCCGCTCGGTGAGCTGAACACTGCCGCTTGGAAATTGACGGGCGTATTCTTATTTTGCACAAGCCCAATGACATTAGCTCTTGCTCTCAGTAGTATTGCCTAATATTTTCCATAAGGAGTTGGAATAATGGCAATAACTAGGAAATTTCTAATTACAGCAGGCCTTTCTTTCGCTATTTCCCCAGCAATAGCCAGCGAAAACACGACCACAGATTATAGCTATCGCGCAGATGCGGGCACCTATTTAGGTAATCAGATCGCCGCGCGTTCATTATTTTCTCAAACCTTGCACCAGCGGAAAACATCGCCAGGTAGCGATCAGTTATGGCTACGCGCCTCCGGCTATAGCACCAAGAACCTGAGCGCAGCCGATGATAACCTGCCGATCGATATGAATCGCCAGGTGTTCATGCTCGGTGGCGATATTTTCGCGTTACAGCAGGAAAACGAAGAGTGGACCTTGGGTCTCATGACGGGATACGGCCGCGCTGATAGCGAGTCGCACTTCGCCAACACCACATCTGACGGCCGAGTTAACGGTTATTCCGTCGGGCTTTATAGCACTTGGTATCAAGACAGTAAAAACCATGAAGGCGCTTATATTGATTCGTGGCTACAGTATTCTTGGTTTAACAATAGTGCAGGGCAAGAGGATTATAACAGCAACAATTTTAGCCTCTCTTTGGAAACCGGTTATGCTTTCCAACCTCTCTCTGCGTGGGAATTGATTATCGAGCCACAGCTTCAGCTTATCTATAACGATTTCCGTACCGATAATTATCGTGATGCCACAGACACATTCATTCGGCAGAGTGATGCACCAGATTTCACTTCGCGGGCAGGCATTCGTTGGTATAGCAATCAAGACGACAATATTACCGCCTATCTGGCTACCAACTGGTGGCATAATAACGGCAGCAACGCGGTCTATTTTAATGAATCGCGAATAGAAGCAGGCTCCCTTAATAATCTCTTCGAAGTGAAGGTCGGCATAAAAACGCCAACTTCCAGCCAATTCCAGCTCTGGATGGAAGGGGGAACCACCATGGGCAGCAATAGTTATCAGGATTACGGTGCCTCATTGGGTCTGAGCTACCGCTGGTAATCTGCCCGCCGGAAAAGCCCACAGGGTTGTTCTGGTCATAAATGGGGTGGATTTGGTTACACTAATCAGATCCCCCCAATTACGAGGCAGTCTGAAGTCATGGAACAGTTTGAAGCGATCGGCGTTGAGCAGGCCCATACCCGTTGGAAAGAAGGCAGCGCGACGCTGGTCGATATCCGCGATCCGCAAAGCTTTGCCGCCGGACACACACCCGGGGCGTTTCATCTTACCAACGCCAGCCTGCCGCTTTTTATGCAGCAAAATGAGTTCGAACGCCCGGTGATGGTCATGTGCTACCACGGCAACAGCAGCCGCAGCGCCGCACAGTACCTGCTGCATCAGGGGTTTGACGCGGTTTACAGCATCGACGGTGGCTTTGAGGCTTGGGCACGCCAGTTCCCGCAGGATGTCGAAACCTCCGCTTGATTCTTTACAGGCCGTTCATTTAGGCGGCCTGCTCAATTCTCCGCTGTTTTTATCACTGCGTTCAGTATTTCAACGGTATAATCTGCCATCAATGCCGCAGAGGGGTAAACTCGCGGATAACATCATCTAATTAGACGGAAAACCCATGGTTCGAGTGATCGCCGTATCCAACCCTCGTCTGGCACAAGCCTTTGTCGATTACATGGCAACGCAGCACATCCCACTTGAGATCCGCAATACCGGCGAGGCGGCAGAAATCTGGCTGGCGGACGAGGGCCACTTGGAACAGGTGCAACATGAGTTGCAGCAGTTTCTGCTCGATCCCCTGAATAACCGCTATCAGGCCGCCAGTTGGCAGGCGGGCAATACCGACGCCGGTTTGCATTACCAGCAATTCTCTTACCTGCAAATTATCCGCAGCAAAGCCGGGCCGCTGACGCTCACGGTCATGTCACTGTGTATTCTGGTGTATATCCTGATGCAGGTGCTGGGGGATGATACCGTGATGTACTGGCTCTCCTGGCCGCAGAACAGCTCGCAATACGGCCAACTGTGGCGCTGGTTCAGCCATGCGTTTCTGCACTTCTCGCTGCTGCACATTACCTTCAACCTGCTCTGGTGGTGGTACCTTGGTGGCCCGGTAGAAAAACGCCTCGGCGCGGGAAAACTGTTCGTGATCGCCGTGGTTTCGGCCTTTTTCAGCGGCTGGGCGCAATCTTTGTTCAGCGGTGCGCTGTTTGGCGGGCTGTCTGGCGTCGTTTACGCGCTGATGGGCTACGTCTGGCTGAGCGGTGAACGCAATCCCGAATGCGGCCTCAATCTACCACGCGGTTTGATGGTGTTTTCCGTGCTCTGGCTGGTCGCTGGCTATTTCGATATTTTAGGAATGTCGATCGCCAACGCGGCACACGTAGCCGGTTTAGTGTTAGGGTTATTAATGGCATTTTGGGACACGCGTCATCGCACGCACAACGAAAAATAATTTACTCTGCGGATTTCGGGTGGCTGCCGACCAGGTGGCGACTTGAAAGACACCGGGCGTTTTAGGGGATTATCGTGAAGCAGACACAGCGTCATGACGCCATTATCGAATTGGTGCGTCAGCAGGGTTACGTCAGTACAGAAGAGTTGGTCGAGCATTTTGCCGTCAGCCCGCAAACCATTCGCCGTGATTTGAATGACCTGGCCGATCAGAACAAGATACAACGCCATCACGGCGGCGCGGCGCTGCCGTCCAGCTCGGTCAATGCCGCCTACCACGATCGCAAGGTGATGTGGTCCGAAGAGAAAGCCCGCATCGCCCAACGTGTCGCCAGCCAGATCCCCGATGGCGCCACGCTGTTTATCGATATCGGCACCACCCCGGAAGCGGTGGCCCATGCGCTGATGAATCATAAAAACCTGCGTGTCGTGACCAACAACCTGAACGTCGCCACCCTGCTCACCGCCAAAGAGGATTTCCGCCTGATCCTGGCCGGTGGCGAAGTGCGTACCCGCGACGGCGGTATTATGGGTGAAGCCACGCTGGACTTTATTTCCCAATTCCGCCTGGATTACGGTATTCTCGGCATCAGTGGGATCGATATGGACGGTTCGCTGCTCGAGTTCGATTATCACGAGGTGCGCACCAAACGCGCGATTATCGAAAACTCCCGCTGCGTGATGCTGGTGACTGACCATTCCAAGTTCGGCCGTAATGCGATGGTTAACCTGGGCAATATGAACCTGATTGATTACCTGTTTACCGACCAGGCTCCGCCGCCGAGCGTAATGAAGATCATCGAGCAGTATGACGTACAACTCGAGTTGTGCTGATTTTTGCCCTCCCCCACAACGATAATCGCTTGGGAGCATTCAATGCTCCCAAGTGATTCATAGTACGGCCACCAAGATCAGTTATACGTCATGGTAAAGGTGGCGCTGGAGTTGACAGTGCCGCTGGTTATCTCGGTGGCTGTTTGGTAATAACGCACCGCCAGTGGGATTTCATAACCGCTGCCCTCTGCCGTTGTTGAGCCCAGCACTTTGAAAGCGGTACCTAATTGAACCGGTGCATTGTTGTACATCAACTGCAAGGCCAACCCGCTAGCGCTTGAGGAATTCTCCGCCGTTAACAACCCCAATGCGCTATTGCTACTGCCAGCATTACCCGGTGAGAGTGATATGCTGACGTTCAAACCTGCATCGCAGTGACTCAGTGAAATAGCAAAGTCCTTGCTTTTCGAGTGAGAACCGCCCCCTGTAAAATCCGTTTTTAATACACGATCTAATCTTACATTGAGTGCTTTGCTCGCGACTGAACAGGTTGTTACCTTCACCGGTGGAATCGTTATGGTGTAATTGAACAGTGGGCCCTGGGAGACTTTTGTAGTGGAAGTTCTATATTGATACCCCAAGGTTATGGTGTCCGTGGCACTGGTAGACGAGATCGGGCCAGTTTTAATTAATCTGAAAGTATCAGTAAAAGTTGTCACACCTTCAAGAGCGACTCCTCGTTGAGTATTGGTATTATTGAGATAATCGCTACTGAAGGTCTGGCTTGTTCCTGTATTACTATTCAGGTTTACCCATTGTATTCCTATCCCTGCAATGGGGGAATTTCTGGTACCAAAAGTGGATGCTCCCAAGTCAATGTTGGTAGGAGATAAATAGATACTCCAGGCACTGTCACTGACGTTAACTGTCCCTTCCTTATTACAGTTTATTTTTGTGGCTATCACCACAGTTCCTATCACAGACCCCAGAGAGGCATCTGCTGGAGCCGCCAAGTTTGAGAAGGTCACATTGGACGAAGGTGCCGTACACTTAGCAGAGGCCGATGCTGATATTAATAGCAACAAGCAGATTATTATTACATGGTAAAGATTGCAGTGTAATTTCATATTTAATTAATCTCATTAACACATATATCAGCAATGGGACGTAACATCAGCCCATTGCTGTTGTCTTGATATCTAGAACAGGTTCAGTGAGTATTCGGCTATGCGTGATGACTTATCTTGGAAAAGCGATTTTTATTCTGATTTATTATCGGCATTGTCCGTCTATCGTCTGAATACCCGCCAGTTCTGGCACCTGCTTCGCCAGTGAATAATTCACCTGGCACTGCTGAGCGGCCCCGCTGCCCCATTTCACGTTCAGTAAACCGCTGTCCGCCAATCCGGTTAGATAAACCTGCCCATTGTCACCCACGATAAAACCCTGTGCCGCTTTCTGCGCCGGATTGCTGACCGTCGCGCCAAACGGCACCGGAGCACCGCCTGCTCTGAACAGGTTCATCAACACACGCTGGCCCACGTTGGTCTCAAACTCGGCGCGCACCACGGCACCGCGCGTTGGCACCACATTCTGGCTGCTCATCGTCAGATCAACATTGTTCGGCAACGTTTCGGTATTCAACTGCACCTGATTCTTACGGTACGGGCTGCTGTATGGCACGATGGCATAGCCCCGCCAGTCGGTCTTCACTCCGGTCTGGCCACTCACACCGATCCCCGCTGCACCCGGTGCTTTCACCAGCGCTACGGTTTCTCCCAACGTCTGGCCGAAGGTCACACCGTTTTCATGCACCAGCACGCCGCCCTGTACACCGTAGTTCAGCCGCTGGTTGTTGCGGTCATAACCATAGCCCGCATTCACCTGCCCATAAGTGCCGAGGTAATCGGCGTTCAGGTTGCCGCTGTTACCTACACCCTGGGTACCGTAACCCTGCTGCACGCTCCAGTTCAGATTGTTGTCCGCCAGCACCGAACCGCCCAAGCCAACAGAGTGAGTGCTTCCCCCTTGCTTGCTGCTGTTTATCGTATAGTTTGCATAGGTATTTCTCATCCAACGGTCCAGCGGCACGCTAACGTTAAGCGAGAACATCTGGTCCCTGTCGTATACGCGCCCACCATCATGGCTGCCACTCGCGGTCGAGTTCTCGCTGTAGCTGTAGTTCAAGCCGTAGCTGATGCCGTTCCAACTGTTGTTATACCCGGCTCCAATTGAACGCATAGTGCGATTGCTGTTCCAGTAGTCTTCGCTGATCCAACTCAGTGACAAAGCACCTGCCCCTTCCCACAAATTCTGGTTCATGGTCAGTTCAGAGCGGTTGCGTCGGCGTTCGTCCCGTGGTTGGCTGCCTTGCTCCCGGTGGGTATCCAGTACTTCCTGCAGGCTGTAGTAGCCATCGGTAGAGTAGCGGTAACCCGCAATGGCAAAGTTAGTGCCAGTCTGCACAACGTTTTTGCTGTAACGGATCCGCCACGACTGGCCATCTTCTTGTGGTTGATCTTGCAGAGTGGACCACGCCTGGGTCACGTCGGTCGACAGCGCACCAAAGTCACCCAGGTTGGTCCCCATCCCCAACGCCACGGACTGATACTGCCCGCTGGCAAACTGCCCGCCGCCATAGGCGGTCAGTCCATAGGGCAGGCCATAAATTGCCGTAGCCTGGCCGAAGGTGGTTTTCTCTACGCTGCTGTCGTAAGAACGATATTGCCCACCGGTTATGGCGTATTTCAGGCGTCCTTCACGTTGCAACAACGGGAGTGACGCATAAGGAACAGTCAGATGCTGCTCGCTGCCGTCAGACTCGCGGATGGTCACAAACAGATTCCCGCTGCCGCCAGTCGGGAACATGTCGGTAATTTCAAATGCTCCCGGAGCCACGAAACTCTGGTGGATCACATAGCCATTCTGGCGGATGGTCACTTGGGCATGGGTGCGTGCAATACCACGCACCACTGGCGCATAGCCTTTCAGGCTGTCCGGTATCATGTCATCGTCCGATGCCAGTTGTGCTCCACGGAACGGTACGCTGTCGAACACGTCGCTTGGTGAGGTGCTGTCACCCAACACCAGTTGGCTTTTAAGAAAAGCGATGTCACGCGCTGCGTAGGTGTACACCGTACTCCATTCACTTTGCCCTTGATCATCGCGGTTCAGCGTTGTGTAGTTGCGCAACCGCCATGGGCCAGCGTTGATACCGGGGCGCAGGTTGGCAAACTGGCTGCTGCTGTCACCGCGGTTGCCGTCACGTGCCAAGGTGTTAGCTCCACTCAGGCTGTAGTTCAGCAACAAGGATGGGATCCCCTTATCCCACTGGCTCTCCGGTACAGTGCCCTGCGCCTGCTGTGACATGGCCGCCTGCGGAATACTCAGCAGCAGTTGCTGGGCATCAAAACGGAATTCGGCATTGGCTTGTGGAATAGCGCTCAGGTTGGCACACTGTGCCTCAGCATTGCCCATCTCCGGGAACAGGTCAGTTTTAACACCCATTTCATTCAACTGAGCAACCGTTAGACAAGGCTGCAGGCTGTCTTCACCCTGCGCATTTTTCCCCATCTGAAACTCAACGCTGCGTGTATCCTGCTGCTCATTGTTGATGTAGATATCCACCCGGTAAGTACCGGGAGCCTGTAAGGCCCCCTCTTCAAACACGGTCAGGTCAGTGCTGTCGTGATGCGGGTTACCGACCTCCAATAAAGCTGGGTTGAAAGACTCACGGGCTTGCGCCCCGAAGGAGACGCCCCCCAGCAGCATCAGCTGTGTAGCAATGAAATAAGCGAGCGGGCTGACGCGCAGCGAAGACTTACTTTTTACCCAATTCCTAGACATGTTACTGACCTTTACGACGACTCACTTGTTTTACCCGATGGCCGACAGGGGAATATCCTTTCCCCTAGTGCCCTTTATTTATTGGATGTATGTGGCTTTCTGGCTCCATCCGCATCGTTTACAGCGTTGCCGTATGTTCTTTACCAGCGCCGCCATAGTCATTGATGATTTTCCAACTTACACGGCCTGCGCTGACGCCTGACGGCAAGGCAAAGCGGGCGGTGCTGCCTGGAGCAACATAGGTCGCCTCTTTCACGTCCTTTCCAGCCACTTGCACCCCTTGGAAGTTCATATAGAAGGGTGTGGGGTTAGTCACTTGCAGGTCATTGCCAATGCGCTGCCAAATAATTTTGTCAGCCCCATCTTCTGGGCTGCCTTTCACCCCTTGCGGGCGATAAATCAGCTTGATGCGTGTCTTAACGGCAATTTGCAGCGTATTTCTATCGATATTCTGTTCGGCAGATGGGATAGATTTAATGTTTATCCAGAATAAGGATTCTTTATCTACAGGCAGATTGCCACCTGCTCGCACCACACGCAGTACGTTCTCCCTTCCGCCATCCAAACGAAACAGCGGTGGTGTCACTATAAAGGGGGCTTTCTCAGCACCACCGGCCGTCTCAATCCAGGTTTGGATTAAATAAGACGTTTTATCCGGGTTTTTGACGCTCAGTGAAGACTCCTTCTTATCGCCGTCATAAATCAGCCGGGTTCCACCCACAATGACACCCGCCTGTGCCACATTTATGGTGAATAACAGGGCTAAAATTAATACAGGTGAGAATTTCATATATCTTGATTCCACAAGTGAAGATTTAATAATAACGGAGGGGCATGGCCTCCCCCGTTATTTCACAGCTTTTTCTACTAGCTGATTTTTAGTTGTAGTTAATGGTGAAGCTGGCTACGGCATTCGCCTGGCCCGCGCCAACATCAGCTGCGGTTGCAATATAACGCGCAACGAAGTCCAGGCTATTCACACCGGTTGATACCAGCGGGTAGAGGGCTGAAGTGGTGTTCAACTGCACAATTGAATCAGAAGCATCAGTGATTTGAATGCCCACGCCTGTTGCTACGCCAGCGCCCTGGGTCAGTGCCAAGACACTGCTGTCACCACCCGCGGTTGTACCTTCAAACTTCACTGCCGCACCGGTTAATGTGACAGGGCAGTTTTTCAGCTGCAGTGTAAACTTGGTGGCTGAAGCCGTATCACCCGCACCTGAGAAAGCCGTTTTAGCCACTTTCCCCAGGTTAACATTCAGTGGGGCGCTGACGTTGTTCACCACCTCACAGGCAGAATCGATGATTTCACCGGTGAAGTTGATCTGGCCATCTGCAGCAAATGCAGAAACGGAGCTCATAGCAGCAACAGCAGCCAGGGTGGCAACGATAATATTCTTTTTCATTTAACACTTTCCTTTAAAATACGGAATCCGTATTTATGACTTGATTTGATGCATTAACATCGTTTCATATCCCAGCCATAGTTCAACTTACCGAGGCGTTGGCTTTCGTGCAAATCGAATTATTTAGGGGAGATAATACTATTGGTTTGGTTAATAAACCGCTCGGCCAATAGCTCCCGATTAACATGCTTGCGAGGATTATTCACAAGCAAGGTATTACTTTGCGCGAGTTGTTTTATTCCATGCTTTTTAATACAAAGAATAATCTATCTTTATCATTGCTATACATTAATGAATAAAATAGCAGCTATCGATTCTCGATAGACGCTTAACACGATGCGCATTTTTTCTGCATGCTGGGTTTTATTAATACGGCAATTAAATACCACTATGAGCAGAAGGAGGCAGAACACTCTTTTTCAGAAAATCTCATTATGTCATTTTAAAAAGCGTAGTTAATGGATTACTAAAGTCACACATTACATGTTTAACGTTGGGTGTATTACTTTGAGATGGGAGGACTATAAAGATCTTTTTTATGGCCGAGGAGATGTTATTTTGTTTCATGTAATGTTTTATTTTTATAGCATAAAGATAAATATTAGAAAAATCAAATAATTGACTCTTCTAGATCGAGGAAGGAGTTATACGAAAATCTAATATAAAGCAGTAATTTTATGGAATAAGCATATCTAAAACAGGGTCAATAACGTTGTTTTGACAGATTAAAAACACCTACTCACTTTCCGGGTATAATCAGAGGTGCATACCAAAAACCTAATCTAGAGCAAGAAATGTGATGCCTAGACGAGCACCAGCCAGTCAAGGCACGAGATCCTCTCTCCATTGGCCTAAATCATCATTAGGTTCGTTGCCAATTATCACCGAATCGTTACCTCTATCACGCAAAAATGTTTTTGTTTGGTTAACTCTTGGCTTGTTTGTTGGTTTTTGATTACAATCATGAGCGAAAACGAACATTAAAGAGCTATTCCGAACATCTGGAGGAAGTTAACGTGGAAACCAAAGACTTGATCGTGATCGGTGGCGGCATCAACGGTGCCGGCATCGCAGCAGATGCAGCCGGGCGCGGGCTGTCCGTTCTGCTACTGGAAGCGCAAGACTTGGCCTGTGCTACGTCTTCCGCCAGCTCAAAGCTGATCCACGGTGGCCTGCGCTACCTGGAGCACTACGAATTCCGCCTGGTGAGCGAAGCGCTGGCCGAGCGTGAGGTCCTGCTCAAACTGGCACCGCACATCGCCTTTCCAATGCGCTTCCGCCTGCCGCACCAACCGCATTTACGCCCAGCCTGGATGATCCGCACCGGTCTGTTCCTGTACGATCACTTGGGTAAACGCACCAGCCTGCCAGGCAGTAAAGGTTTGCGTTTTGGACCAGAATCGGTACTGAAGCCGGAATTAACGCGCGGTTTCGAATATTCAGACTGCTGGGTAGACGATGCACGCCTGGTGGTATTGAACGCGCAGGAAGTGGTTGAACGTGGCGGCGAGGTGCGTACCCGCACTAAAGTCACCCGCGCCTGGCGTGAAAATGGCCTGTGGATGGTGGAAGCCACCGATATCGACAGCGGCAAAACCTTGACCTGGCGCGCCAAAGGGTTGGTCAATGCCACTGGCCCGTGGGTGAAGCATTTCTTCGACGACGGCCTGAAACTCAAATCCCCTTACGGTATCCGTCTGATCAAAGGCAGCCACATTGTGGTACCGAAGGCGCATAACCAGCCGCAGTCTTACATTCTGCAAAACGAAGACCACCGTATTGTGTTCGTGATCCCATGGCTGGATGACTTCTCCATCATCGGCACCACCGACGTGGAATACCACGGCGACCCGAAAGACGTGAAAATCGATGACAACGAAATCGACTATCTGTTGAAGGTGTATAACGATCACTTCAAGAAGCAGTTGGGCCGTGACGATATCGTCTGGACCTACTCCGGCGTGCGTCCGCTGTGTGATGATGAATCGGACTCGCCGCAGGCGGTCACCCGTGACTACACGCTGGATGTGCATGACGATCAGGGTAAAGCTCCCCTGCTTTCCGTGTTCGGCGGTAAACTCACTACCTACCGCAAGCTGGCCGAGCATGCGATGGAAAAACTGGCGCACTACTACCCTGGCGCTGGCCCGGCGTGGACCAAGAACGGCGCGCTGCCCGGTGGCGACATCGGTGGCGATCGTGATAGCTATGCCGCCAAACTGCGCCGCCAATACGGTTGGCTGCCAGAGTCGCTGGCTCGCCGCTACGCCCGCACTTATGGCAGCCACAGCGAACTGATCCTGGCGAATGCCACTAGCCTGAGCGAGTTGGGTGAAGACTTTGGTCATGGTCTGTATGAGGCGGAACTCAACTATCTTGTAGAAAAAGAGTGGGTGGTAGAGCTGGATGATGCCATCTGGCGCCGCACCAAATTGGGTATGTGGCTTGATGAAGCCCAGCAGGCGCGGGTGAAAGCCTGGTTGGCTGAACACGCGAAGCTGAAAGCGCTGCCGCTGGCCTCTTAATCTCAAGGCAAAAAAGAGGCCCAGCACGCTGAGCCTCCGAACATCTTTCCCTAAAGGGCCATTATTCGGCCCTTTCAGACTGCTGACAAAGCCAGATATTAGGGAGAGCGTGCCGAAGAGGTCGTAGCGGCGTAAGCCGCCGGAGCGCCCCTCGGTGCGCTAGGCCCGAGTATCTCGGGCTTAAAAACTACTTTGTCATCAACCTCAAAGGGCCGTTATTCGGCCCTTTTCTATTACAATTTTATCGGCTTAATGTTCCAGATCTCGTCCGCGTACTCCTGAATAGTACGGTCAGAAGAGAAATAGCCCATATTGGCGATATTCAGTATGGCGCGCCGCGTCCAATCGTCCTGATTCAGATACACCTCATCCACTTTGTCCTGCGTATCCACATAGCTGCGGTAATCCGCCAGCAGTTGATAGTGATCGCCCAGATTGACCAGCGAATCAAACAGGTTGCTGTAGCGCTGCGGCTCTTCCGGGCTGAACGCACCGGTAGCAATCTGCGTCAGTGCCTGATGCAACTCGGCATCCTGCTCATAATATTGACGCGGGTTATAGCCAGCACGGCGTAGATCTTCTACCTGATCGGCAGTATTGCCGAAGATAAAGATATTCTCTTCCCCGACATGCTCCAGCATTTCGACGTTAGCACCGTCCAACGTGCCGATGGTCAACGCGCCGTTAAGAGCAAACTTCATGTTACTGGTGCCTGATGCTTCCGTACCCGCCAGCGAGATCTGCTCGGAAAGATCCGCCGCCGGAATGATCATCTGCGCTAAGCTCACGCCGTAGTTCGGAATGAATACCACTTTCAGATCGTCGTGCACACGCGGATCGTTGTTGATCACCTTCGCCACGTCGTTGATCAAACGAATGATCTGCTTGGCCGCGTAATAAGCCGAAGCCGCTTTACCGGCAAAGATCACCACGCGTGGCACGCTCTTGGTTTCCGGATCCTGCAACAAACGGTTATAGCGGGTGATCACATGCAGCACGTTAAGCAGTTGGCGCTTATATTCATGGATACGCTTGATCTGCACGTCAAACAGCGCATCCGGGTTCACCACCACGTTGAGTTTCTTAGCAATGTAGCTCGCCAAACGCTCTTTGTTCTGGCGCTTGGCCGCCTGTACCGCCTGTAGGAAACTCGGGTAATCCACGTTGGGTTTGATTTCACTGAGTTGGCTGAGATCGGTACGCCAGTGATGACCAATGCTGTCGTCCAGCACTTTCGACAGTGGTCGGTTAGCCAGGCCCAGCCAGCGACGCGGCGTTACCCCGTTGGTTTTATTACAGAAACGATCCGGGAATACGCGGGCGAAATCGGCAAACAGAGATTGCACCATCAGCTCAGAGTGCAATGCAGAAACGCCGTTCACTTTATGGCTGGCCACTACCGCCAACCATGCCATACGTACCCTGCGGCCATTGGTTTCATCAATAATGGAAACACGCGACAACAGCTTGTTATCGCCAGGGATCACTTCCTGCACATGCTTGAGGAAATGGTCGTTGATTTCGAAAATAAGCTGTAAGTGACGCGGCAGGATCTTGCCCAACATATCGACCGGCCAGGTCTCCAGTGCTTCGCTCATCAGCGTATGGTTGGTATAAGAGAACACCTTCTCCACCACCGTCCAGGCATCCAACCAACTGAATTTATGCTCATCAATCAGCAAATGCATCAGTTCAGGAATGGACAATACCGGGTGAGTATCATTGAGGTGAATAGCGATCTTATCGGCCAGATTGTCGAAGGTTTTGTGCATCGTCCAGTGGCGGCTGAGAATATCCTGCACCGTGGCCGACACCAGGAAATACTCCTGCCGCAGACGTAATTCACGGCCAGAATAGGTAGAGTCATCAGGATAGAGCACGCGCGATACGTTTTCGGAGTGGTTTTTATCTTCCACTGCGGCGAAGTAGTCGCCCTGGTTGAATTTACCCAGGTTGATTTCGTTACTGGCCTGAGCACTCCACAAGCGCAGCGTGTTGGTGGCATCGGTATCAAAACCGGGGATCACCTGATCGTAAGCGATCGCCACGATCTCTTCGGTTTCCAGCCAGCGTGCTTTCGCCCCTTCCTGCTGAATACGCCCGCCAAAACGCACTTTATAACGGGTGTTATGACGCGGGAACTCCCACGGGTTGCCATATTCCAGCCAGTAATCTGGCGATTCCATCTGCTGGCCATTAATGATGTTCTGCTTGAACATGCCGTATTCATAGCGAATACCGTAGCCCCGCCCTGGCAGCGCCAGCGTGGCAAGCGAATCAAGGAAACAGGCCGCCAAACGCCCCAGGCCGCCATTGCCCAAGCCAGGATCGTTTTCTTCTTCGAGCAATTCGCTCAGGCTCAGGCCCATTTCATCCAATGCATCTTCAATATCCTGGTAAATCCCCATAGATAATAAAGAGTTTGATAATGTACGGCCGAGCAGGAATTCCATCGACAGGTAATAGACCTGCCGCACGTCCTGCGAAAGCTGGGCGCGGTTCGAGCGCAGCCAGCGTTCCACCATCCTGTCGCGCACTGCAAACAGCACGGCGTTCAGCCAGTCATGCTGGGTGGCGATAGCCGGATCTTTACCGACAATAAACATCAGTTTATAGGCGATAGAATGTTTCAGCGCTTCCACACTGACCGTGGGTGAGGTGTAACTAAATGGTGAAGTCATAACGATTTGTTCCCAAGTGCGTAATTACAACAAGCGTTGATAAAGCGACAGATAATCCTTTGCCGCGACCTGCCAGCCAAAATCCAGGCCCATGGCATGGCGTTGTACGTGGCGCCAGTGTTTCGGCCTGCTCCACAGTACCAAGGCGCGTCGGATCGCGTTACTCAAGGCAACGGCGTCACAATCATCAAACACAAATCCGCTGGCAGTGCCGTCGGCCAGATTCTCCAGCGCGCAGTCCACTACCGTATCCGCAAGCCCGCCAGTGCGACGCACCAGCGGCAACGTTCCATATTTCAAACCATAAAGCTGAGTCAAGCCACAAGGCTCGAAACGGCTCGGCACCAGAATCACATCCGCCCCGCCGATAATCCGGTGAGAGAACGCCTCATGATAGCCAATCTGCACACCCACCTGCTCTGGGTAATCCGCCGCAGCCGCCAGAAAAGCCTGCTGCAACACCGCATCACCGGCTCCCAGCAACGCCAGTTGCCCCCCTTGATCAAGCAGCGCCGGCAAGGCATCCAGCACCAGATCCAACCCCTTTTGGCTGGTCAGGCGGCTGACCACGGCAAACAGTGGCAAAGACTCATCCACCTGTAAACCCATGGCCTTTTGCAGGTGAATCTTGTTCTTCGCTTTGTCTTTCAAGCGATCGGCGTCATAACGGGCGGTCAGACGTGCATCGTGGGACGGATCCCAGATCTTGTCATCCACACCGTTAAGAATGCCACTCAACCGGCCTTGCCGCTGACGATCCTGCAACAACCCTTCCATGCCATAACCAAACTCCGCGCGGGTAATTTCACGCGCATAGGTCGGGCTGACGGTAGTGATATGATCGGCATAAAACAGCCCGGCTTTAAGGAATGAGATCTGACCGTAGAACTCCAAACCGTAAAGATTAAGGAACGACGGTGGCAACCACAGCTCCGGCATATGATGGGCAGAGAACAACCCCTGATAAGCCAGGTTATGCACGGTGAAGATAGAGCGTGCAGGATAACCATTGGCCGCCAGATAAGCGCAGGCCAGCCCGGCATGCCAATCATGCGCATGCACCACCTTTGGCCGCCAGTAATGATCCAGCCCTTTCGCCAACTCACAGGCCATCCACCCCAGCAACGCAAAGCGGCGATGGTTATCTGGATAAGCGTTCATTGACTGATCGTGATATGGGCTGCCCGGCCGGTCATACAGCCAAGGCGCATCAATCAGGTAAACCCCGACGCCATGATAGGTGCCATACCGCAAGCCCACCCGCCCGGCGAAAGAGTCGATCTCCGCCACCAGTACGGTGTCCGGAATACCGTTACGGATATCAGGAAAAGCCGGTAACAACACCCGAACGTCCGCACCTGCAGCAATTTGTGCCGCCGGTAATGCGCCAACAACGTCTGCAAGACCACCCGTTTTAAGCAGAGGGAACATTTCAGAACATACGTGTAAAACCTGCATTCTCACTCCTGAAATTCGGCAAAAACTTCTTTGCAGAGATAGAGGGCGCAGCGAGCGCCCACGGGTTCAGCCAATGCCTACAGCTTTGACAGCATTTCGCGCGTCACCAGTACAATGCCTTCTTCTGAACGATAAAAACGTCTGCTGTCATCTTCAGCGTTCTCGCCAATCACCATCCCTTCCGGAATTTGGCAGGCACGGTCGACAATGCAGCGACGCAGGCGGCAAGAGCGGCCAACGTTCACATCAGGCAGTAATACTGAAGAGTCAATAGTACAGAAAGAGTTCACTCGCGCACGCGAGAACAGCACCGAATGGACAACCACCGAACCGGAAACAATACAGCCGCCAGCCACCAGCGAGTTCATGGTCATACCGTGGCTGCCAGAACGGTCCTGCACAAACTTGGCAGGCGGCAATGGTTCCATATAGGTGCGAATTGGCCAGGCGCGATCGTACATATCCAGCTCCGGCGTTACCGATGCTAGATCAAGGTTAGCACGCCAATAGGCATCCAGCGTCCCGACATCACGCCAATACGGCGGTGCATCCGGGCTGGAAGTCACGCAGGACATGGTGAACGGATGCGCCCAGGCTTCCCCTTGTGCGGTGATTTTCGGGATCAGATCCTTGCCGAAATCGTTGGTGGAATCCGGCGTCGCCATATCCTCTTCCAGTAAGCGGAACAGATATTTGGCATTGAAGACGTAAATCCCCATGCTGGCCAACGCCATCTCCGGATTACCCGGCATGGCGGGTGGATTTTCCGGCTTCTCAAGAAACTCCAGGATCTGGTCGTTATCGGCCACCTTCATCACGCCAAACTCGCTGGCCTGGCTGATCGGCACCGGAATACAGGCCACCGTACACTGCGCCCCTTTCTCCACGTGGTCGATCAGCATGCGCGAGTAATCCATTTTATAAATATGGTCACCGGCCAGGATCACCACGTATTCCGCATCGTAACGGCGGATAATATCCAGGTTCTGGTACACCGCATCGGCGGTGCCTTTGTACCAGTGATCGGAACTCTGGCGCTGCTGGGCAGGCAGCAGATCGACAAACTCATTCATCTCTTCATTGAGGAACGACCAGCCACGCTGAATATGTTGCACCAGCGTGTGGGAATGATATTGGGTAATCACGCCCATCCGGCGGATCCCCGAATTCAGACAGTTCGACATGGCAAAATCAATGATGCGAAACTTCCCGCCAAAGTGCACGGCCGGTTTGGCACGGGTAGAGGTCAAATCTTTCAAACGCGAGCCACGACCACCAGCCAATATCAGGGCAACGGTTTTATTCGGCAATTGGCGCGCTAACATCAGGGGGTCTTTACTCTCAAACCTAACCATAGCTGACTCCTTTTAATTTTTCTTTTCTGCCAGCACGCAAAGAGAATGCGCAGCCTGGCACCAGGCGGGTAACTCCGCCTGAGAATCTTCTTCCTGCGTAAAGGGGGCGACAACCTGCCAATCCCCATCAGGTAACGTCATCTCAACGTCTTGCGGCGTGGCATTGATCACCAGCAGCCAACGTTGCGACAGGCGGATCTGTAACAGCCGATCGCCCTGTTCCCACTCCTGTGCGCTGAGCGGTTGCCCATGCACATTCAGCCACTGCACGCTGCCGTCTCCCTCTTGCCACCAGCAATCTTGCTGCAAAGCAGGGATTTGCTGGCGCAGGCGGATCAGCGCGGCGGTGTATGCGGTGAGGGAATCATCCGCCTTGGCCCAGTTGAGCCAAGTGGTTTCGTTATCCTGACAATAGGCATTGTTGTTGCCTTGCTGGCTGTGTCCATGTTCATCGCCGGCCAGCAACATCGGCGTTCCCTGAGCCAGCAGCAACGTGGCAAGAAGCGCCCGCTGACTGACCCTACGGTGTTGCACGATGGCGTCGTCAGCAACTGGGCCTTCAACACCGTGGTTGTAGCTAAAGTTGTGGTCACTGCCATCACGGTTTCCTTCGCCGTTCGGCTGGTTGTGCTTCTGGTTGAAACTCACTACATCCTGCAGGGTAAATCCGTCGTGGGCCGCCAGCATATTGATGCTGGCATAAGGCGCGCGCCCACGTTGGTTGAACACATCGCTGGAGGCAGCAAAACGCCGGGCGAACTGACCGAGTGACAGATGCCCTTGCAGCCAGAAGCTACGGATATCATCACGGAAATGGTCATTCCATTCGGCAAAACGGCCGGGAAACGCCCCAACCTGATAGCCGCCGGAACCAATGTCCCAAGGTTCGGCAATCAGTTTGCAGCGCCCCAGCGTGTCGTCCGCCAGCATCGCCTGAAACAGCGGTGCATCGCGGTCAAACGCCGGTGTACGGCCTAACACGGTGCCAAGATCAAAACGGAAACCGTCAACATGGCACTCACGTACCCAAAAACGCAGGCAATCCATCACCCACGCCACTCCTGCTGGCTGATCCAACCGCAGCGTATTGCCACAGCCGGTGGCGTTAACGTAGTCGCCATCGGGTTCAAGCCAGTAATAACTCGGATTATCGATGCCGCGCAGTGACAGCGTCGGCCCGTCGAGATCCAATTCTGCGCTGTGGTTGAACACCACATCGAGAATCACTTCAATGCCTGCCTTATGCAGCGCCTTCACCGCATCGCGAAACTCGCGCAACGGCGTCATCTCGGTTCTCAGGCTGGAATAGCGATTATCCGGCGCATAGGGCGCCAGTACGTTGTAGCCCCAGTAGTTGATCAGCCCCAGGCGCTGCAAACGCGGTTCCGTGGTGTGCTGCTGTACCGGCAACAGCTCAAGCGCAGTAATCCCCAGCCGCTTGAAGTAGGCGATCATCACCGGGTGCCCGAGGGCGGCGAAGCTGCCGCGCAATACCGGCGGGATTTCCGGATGCAGCAACGTCAAGCCACGCACGTGGGCTTCGTAGAGCACCGTTTTGCGCCACGGCGTTGCCGGTGGGCGATCGTCTTCCCAGTCGTAACGTTCATCGATCACGATGCATTTCGGCATCAGCGACGCGCTGTCCTGCGGATCCGGCTGGTCATAACCGCCATGCAGATGCAGGTGATCGGCCACCGGCCCTTCCACCGCGCGGGCGGCAGGGTCGAGCAGCAGCTTGTTGGGGTTAAACCGCAGCCCTCGCTGCGGTTCGAACGGACCATGCACCCGGAAACCATAACGCAACCCCGGCTCGCCACCCGGCAAATAACCATGCCAGATGTCACCGCTGCGTGCCGGTAACGGCAAACGTGTTTCCCGCAGCTCGGCGTCGAACAGGCATAGTTCCACCTGCGTGGCGTGGGCAGAAAACAGCGTAAAGTTGATGCCATTACCGTCGTAATAAGCCCCTAAAGGCGCAGCGAGGCCGGGGGTCAGTGCAATCATTGCACCTCCCGCAACAAATACACTGTTGCCAACGGCGGCACCATGATGCTGATCGAATGCTCACGGCCATGACTGCCGATCGACTCTGAAATCACCCGCCCCTGATTACCGGCATTACTGCCGTGATAATGGTGCGAATCGGTATTGAGGATTTCACGGTATTCACCGGGGCGGGAAATACCGATGCGGTAATGATGACGCGGCACCGGGGTAAAGTTACTGATGGCAATCAGTTCATTGCCGTGCGAGTCGTAACGCGCAAAAGCAAACACCGAGTTTTCATGATCATCCACCACCAACCACTCAAAACCACCGGCTTGATAATCACGCTCATACAGCGGCGCATGGTTCTGGTAACAGTGGTTGAGATCGCGCACCAGGCGCTGTACACCGTTGTGCCAACTATCCGTCCCTTCCAGCAGGTGCCAATCAAGGCTGGTATCGAAATTCCACTCCCGGCCCTGAGCAAACTCGCAGCCCATAAACAGCAGTTTTTTGCCCGGATGTGCCCACATGAAGCCGTAATACGCCCGCAGGTTAGCGAATTTTTGCCACGCATCGCCCGGCATACGGTCCAGAATAGAACGTTTACCGTGCACCACTTCATCGTGCGATATCGGTAACACAAAGTTCTCGGTGTGGGAGTAGAGCATGCCGAACGTCATCATGTTGTGATGATATTTACGGTGTACCGGATCGCATTTCATGTAATCCAGCGTGTCGTGCATCCAGCCCAGATCCCATTTGTAATGGAACCCTAAACCGTTGGCCTCCGGTGGCAGCGTCACCCCCGGATAGTCAGTAGACTCTTCCGCCAGCGTCACTGCACCTGGCCGCTCTTTGCCCAACGTCTGGTTGGTGTAGCGCAGGAAGGAGATAGCCTCCAGGTTTTCATTGCCGCCGTAGTAGTTCGGCACCCACTCGCCGTCGGCACGGCTGTAATCGCGGTAGATCATCGAAGCGACAGCATCCACACGCAGCCCATCGATACCAAAACGTTCCAACCAATAAAACGCATTGCCCGCCAAATAGTTACGCACTTCGTGGCGGCCATAGTTGTAGATCAGGGTATTCCAGTCTTGATGGAACCCTTCGCGCGGATCGGCATACTCATACAGCGCCGTGCCGTCGAAGTTCGCTAACCCGTGAGCATCACTTGGGAAATGCCCCGGCACCCAGTCAAGAATCACGTTGATCCCGGCTTCGTGCGCCGCAGCCACAAAGGCTTTGAACTCCGCAGGAGTCCCGAAACGGCGCGTCGGCGCATACAGCCCTAATGGCTGATACCCCCAACTGCCGTCAAACGGATGCTCGTTGATCGGCAGCAGTTCAAGATGGGTGAAGCCCATCTCTTTGACGTAAGGAATCAGCTGTTCGGCCAGTTCCTGGTAACTGAGCCAGAAATTGTTATCGGTATGACGCCGCCATGAGCCAAGGTGCACTTCGTAAATTGAAATGGGGCGATCAAAATCATTAGCCCGCTGCCGCTCGGGGGTATTTTCCACCACGGCTGGCAGCGGCGTAATCAGCGACGCCGTATCCGGCCGCATCTGCGCTTCAAAAGCATAAGGATCGGCTTTCAGTTGGACATTGCCGTAGCAGTCAATGATCTCGTATTTATACAGTTGCCCGGCCTTGACGCCCGGCAGGAACAGTTCCCAAATCCCATTTTCTCTGCGCAGGCGCATTGGGTGGCGTCGGCCATCCCAGAAGTTAAACTCGCCAACCACAGAAACGCGCTGTGCATTCGGTGCCCACACGGCAAAGCTGACACCTTCTACGCTATCGAGTTCGCCGGGGTGAGCCCCCAGTCGTTCATAGGGTCGCAGATGAGTGCCCTCGGCCAGCAGCCAACTGTCGATATCCTGCAACAGAGTGCCAAAACGGTAAGGGTCTTCGATAATTTGCTGGTGATCGCGCCAACTGGCTTCCAGCTGATAACGGAAAGGGGTTTTACGGCGCGGTACGATGGCACTGAAAAAGCCGCGCGCATCGTCACAATTGAGCTGAACCACACGGTTGCCGGTTTTGCTCTCCACCAGCCACACGGAACCCGCATCCGGTAATAGAGCGCAAATTTGCAACCCGCGCTCTGTAACATGCATACCCAGCAGGGCAAAAGGATCGGCGTAGTGGCCGGAAATTATCTGATTGATCACGTCACGATCGGGAAGTACAGGCATGGCATTCTTCCTTAGATTAAGAGCATGACTCTTAAGGGGCTACACCTAACAGCAGCCATTGTGTCTATCATGCAATTCATTCAGAACCTAAAGCGTGATTTCGGTCGGTTATTGATTAATTTGCATCCTTCAAAGCCGAAATACCGCTCTTTATGTCTACTTTTCAGACAAATACTCACCGTTAATCGGTATGAATTCGTCAGCCTAACAAGCATAGCCAAAGTCTGTAGAAGCATTGATGATTACAAAGGAAAATTTTGCATTGGAAAAACGACAGATCTGGCAGCCTGTTTGCGCTGCAACCGGCTTTGTGACACGCATGTTACGGCAGTGTTTCATTCCCTCTTTCAGCGATTTTCCATCTCCCTTCGCGCCAGAAACGATAAAAGGTGGGTTGCGTACACAGAGAACAGAGAGTGTTGAAAACAAGGTGTTAAAGGGCCGAAAGAGACCAGCCCTCAGGAAGTTCAGCTTATCCCGCTGGACCTCAGGCTACAATGCATCCTGAGGTCTGTTGGGCAGAGGTTTACAGCAGAATACGCAACATGCGGCGCAGCGGTTCAGCAGCACCCCACAGCAACTGATCGCCGACGGTGAACGCGGAGAGATATTCCGGCCCCATATTCAGCTTGCGCAGACGGCCGACCGGCGTGTTCAGCGTACCGGTCACCGCCGCAGGCGTCAGTTCACGCATGGTCAGTTCGCGGTCGTTCGGGATCACGCGCACCCAGTCGTTGTGCGTTGCCAGCATCTGTTCGATTTCCGCCAGCGGCACATCTTTTTTCAGCTTCAGGGTGAATGCCTGGCTGTGGCAGCGCAGCGCACCGACGCGGACACACAGACCGTCAACAGGAATAATCGCCGAGGTATTGAGGATCTTGTTGGTTTCCGCCTGGCCTTTCCACTCTTCGCGGCTCTGGCCATTATCCAACTGTTTGTCGATCCACGGGATCAGGCTGCCAGCCAAAGGCACGCCAAAGTTATCGGTCGGCAACTTGCCGGAACGGGTGGCTTCAGTGACCTTACGCTCAATGTCCAGAATGGCCGAAGCCGGGCTTTGCAGCTCTTTAGCTACGTCGGCGTGCAGCATGCCCATTTGCATCAGCAGTTCACGCATATGACGTGCGCCACCGCCGGATGCCGCCTGATAGGTGGCTACCGACGCCCACTCCACCAGGTTGTTGGCAAACAGGCCACCCAGTGACATCAGCATCAGGCTGACCGTGCAATTCCCCCCGACAAAGGTCTTGATACCTTTATTCAGCCCTTCCTGGATCACGTCGTGGTTCACCGGGTCAAGGATGATAATGGCATCATCTTTCATGCGCAGAGAGGAGGCGGCGTCGATCCAGTAACCTTTCCAACCGGTTGCACGCAGCTTTGGATAGATTTCGTTGGTGTAATCACCGCCCTGGCAGGTGATAATAATGTCGAGTGCGCTTAGCGCCTCAACATCATACGCATCTTGCAGCGTACCCTGTTGGCCGCCGAAAACCGGGGCGGCAGCGCCGTGCTGCGAGGTGGTAAAGAATACCGGGCGAATGGCGTCAAAATCGCGCTCTTCTGTCATGCGTTGCATAAGTACAGAGCCGACCATACCGCGCCAACCGATGAAACCAACGTTTTTCATAATTTACAGTCCTGCCTTGGGGATAAACGACCATGTCGTAATAAGTGGTGAATAATATCTATACCCAAAATACTTGGAGTTGCAGGTAGACGGCAACAGAGCGAATCCCGATGAGCTTACTCAAGTAAGTGATTCGGGTGAGCGAAGGCAGCCAACACCCCTGCAACTTCAAGTATGAAGGGTATACCCACCTTACAAAATGTCGGCGCAGGCGCAAAGTGAATTTATTCGATGGCTGAGCGATTCTCAGCAATGCTTCTTATATATCTGCCATTCTTCTAAGAGATGGGGATGTAGAGACCAGGGTGTTGCCCGAGTCACCGGCGCATTTTTCAGATTTTGAGGTAATGATGACAGAGATGATTTCGGCCACGGTGCTGCTGTTTTTAATCATGGATCCGCTGGGTAACCTGCCGATTTTTATGTCGGTGCTCAAGCACCTGGAGCCCCGTCGCCGCCGGGTGGTGCTGATCCGCGAACTGCTGATCGCCTTGCTGCTGATGCTGGTCTTTCTGTTTGCCGGTGAGCGTATTCTGGCGTTTCTCAACTTGCGCACCGAAACCGTATCGATCTCCGGCGGGATTATCCTGTTCCTGATTGCCATCAAGATGATTTTCCCGTCTCAGGAAGGTAACAGTACCGGCCTTTCTGCCGGTGAAGAGCCGTTCCTGGTGCCGCTTGCCATTCCGCTGGTGGCCGGGCCGTCGATTCTGGCGGCGCTGATGCTGCTTTCGCATCAGTATCCTAACCAGTTGTCGCACCTGGTGGTGGCGCTGTTGATTGCCTGGGGGTTGTCGGCGGCGATCCTGCTGATGTCGAGCCTGTTCCTGCGCCTGCTGGGCAGCAAAGGGGTGAACGCGCTGGAAAGGTTGATGGGGCTGATTCTGGTGATGCTCTCCACCCAAATGTTCCTGGATGGCATCCGAGCCTATATGAAACTGTAACCACGCTAGGGCGCTGCTGCGCCCTCAGACTGCTGACAAAGCCGGTTATTAGGGGGAGCGTGCCGAAGGGGTCGTAACGGCGTAAGCCGTCGAAGTGCCCCTCGGTGCGCTAGACCCGGGTATCTCGGGCTAGAAGTCGACGTTGTCATCAACCTCAGGGCGCTGCTGCGCCCTAGCGTTAAAGCGTTAAATCACCATCGCCAACAGCAGGCAGCCGATCAGGCCGCAGACTGAGATGATAGTTTCCAGCACCGACCAGGACTTGATGGTTTCCATAATGGTCAGGTTGAAGTACTCCTTGAACAGCCAGAAGCCTGGGTCGTTAACGTGTGAGAAGATCACGCTGCCTGAACCCACGGCGATCACCATCAGCTCCGGGCTGACCCCGGTGGTAGCGATCAACGGTGCAACGATACCGCCTGCGGTAATCGCCGCGACGGTGGCAGAACCCAGCGCAATACGCAGTATCGCCGCAATTGACCAGGCCATCAGGATCGGCGAAACGCCGCTGCTCTGCATCATGCTGGCAATGTACTTATCCACCCCGCTGTCCACCAGCACCTGCTTGAACGCACCGCCACCGCCGATGATCAACAGCATCATGGCAATGATTTTGATGGATTCCGTCACGGTTGCCATCACTTCATCCATGCTGCGGCCACGGTTCAGGCCGAAGGTGAAGATCGCGATCAACACCGCAATCAGCGTTGCCATCACCGGATCGCCGAAGAACTCAGCATAAGGCAGAACGGCATGGCCTTTTGGCAGCACCATTTCCGCTACCGCACGCAGTGCCATCAGGATCACCGGCACCAGCGAGGTTGCTACGCTGACGGCAAAGCCAGGCATCTCTTCTTCGGTAAAGGTTTTCGGGTTGTACAAGCCTTCAGGGATCGGTTTGTCGATGCCTTTCAGGAAGCGGGCATACACCGGGCCCGCCAGGATCACGGTTGGGATCGCCAGCAAGGTACCGAACAGCAGGGTTTTACCCATGTCCGCATGGAAAATGGTGGCGATAGCGGTTGGGCCAGGGTGCGGCGGCAGGAAACCGTGGGTTACGGACAGCGCCGCAGCCATTGGCACACCCACATACAGCAGCGGAATACGCGCAGAAGCGGCGATGGTGAACACCAGCGGCAGCAACAACACGAAACCCACTTCATAGAATAGCGCGAAGCCGACGGTAAAACCGGTGAGCACAATCGCCCATTGAATATGCTGTTTGCCGAATTTGTCGATCAGAGTGGTAGCGATGCGCTGTGCTCCGCCGCAGTCCGCCAACAGTTTGCCGAGCATGGCACCAAAGCCCATGATCAGCGCCAACCCCCCCAACGTACCGCCAACGCCGGCCTTGATGGAACCAATCACCTTATCCACCGGCATGCCCTGCATGATCCCAACCGCTAGCGCGACCAGAATCAGCGAGATAAAGCCGTTCAGTTTAAAGCGGATCATCAGCAGCAGTAGCATGGCTACGCCGACTGCAACAATCACTAATGGCATAATTTTTCTCCAACTCTTTTATCACTTAGCCTCTTCGCAAAACGGCAGCGAAAAAGGGTGCTTGGTTTTAGTTTTACGGCCCTTTCCTGGTGTTACTGGGCCGCTTGAGTGCGATTGAGTACAGACGACTATCCCTGGCTCTAACCCTTTGTGATGACAATCACATCTCCATTTGTTACCCGTATCATGATACCGGTAACATGGTAAGATTCGAAACCATCAACCAAGGCAAAATTCTTATTCTGAGATAGAGATCAAACTTATGGCGGGAAAAAGCATCATCCTGATGGGCGTCTCCGGTAGCGGCAAATCCACGATTGGCGCGGCTGTCGCACGGGAAATCCAGGCAAAATTCATTGATGGCGACGATCTGCATCCGCGCGCCAATATCCAGAAGATGGCCAGCGGGCAACCGTTGAATGACGATGACCGTGTTCCTTGGTTGCAGCGTCTTAATGATGCGGCGTACAGCCTGAATCACAAAAATGAAAATGGGATCATCGTCTGCTCCGCGCTGAAGCGCCGCTACCGCGATCTGCTGCGCAAAGACAACGAAAACATGGTGTTTATCTACCTGAAAGGCAGCTTCGATGTGATTCTGGCACGCCTGAAGGCGCGTTCCGGGCACTTTATGCCGACCGATCTGCTGAAAAGCCAGTTTGACGCTTTGGAAGAACCCACGGCCGATGAGAAAGATGTGATCTGCATTGATATCGATACCGATATCGAAGGCGTGGTCAGCCGTTGCGTGGCCGAACTGCAGAAATAAATGGGCTGAGGGCGCAGATATGCGCCCTGCTTCAGATACTGCCGCCGGGGATCACGGTGAAACCGACGTCAACCATGCGTGGGCCAACTATTTCACCCCGCAAGCGGGCCAGCAGGCGTTCCGCGCCGATCTGCCCCATGCGCTCACGCGGCGTCAGCACGCTCGCCAGCTTCGGCACCATTACCTGGCCAATATCGTGGCCGTGGAAACCGGCAATCGCCATATCCTGCGGGATCGAAAGCCCCTGACGCTGGCATTCAAACGCCGCGCCGATCGCCAAATCATCGTTGGTGCAAAAGATACTGTCGATCTGCGGGTAAGCGCGCTGTGCCTCGAGCAACAGTTCGCCACCGGCAGAATAGGAAGAAGAGCGCGCGGTCATGACGCTGTGCGGCTCAAGGCCGGATTCACGCATCGCCTGCTCATAGCCCTGCTGTTTGATCAGAGTACGCTCATCCTGGCGCGCGCCGAGATACACCACGTGGCGATGGCCGCGCGCGATAATTTGCTGCGTCATCTGGCGGGCGGCCTCAAAGTTGTTGAACCCCACAGCCAGATCGATGCACGGCGATACACAGTCCATCAACTCGACCACCGGGATCCCGGCGACTTCGATCATCTTCAAGGTGCGCGGAGTGTGGTTACGCTCGGACAGGATCAGCCCGTCAATGTTGTAAGACAGCAAAGACGTCAGGCGTTCTTCTTCACGCTCCGGCAGATAGCCATAGTGCGCCAGCATGGTCTGATAATTATGCGCATCGGTCACGCTCTCGATGCCACGCAGCACTTCGGCGAACACCTGGTTGGTCAGCGACGGCAGCAGCACGCCGATTGCACGGCTGGTGGCATTGGAAAGAATATCCGGGGCACGGTTGGGGATGTAGCCAAGATCGTCCAGCGCGATCGCAATCTTCTGCTGTAAAGCCGCAGAAACCTGATCGGGGTTACGCAAATAGCGGCTCACCGTCATCTTGGTGACGCCAACCTGATCTGCGACATCTTGGAGCACCGGCCGTTTTTTCTTCATTATCAATGAACTGGCTTACCGTGAATGGGCGGCCATTCTAGCAAAAAAAACGGCAGGCCGATATTGTTGCTTCTGTGGCCTGCGGGCAAGAAAAAGGGGCCAACACGCTGGCCCCTGCTCCATCATACCGGTGGCAGATCGAACAACAGTATCTCGCTGTCTTCGTCGGCATGAATCGATAGTGCGACTTCATCCCACACGGCCAGCGCATCGCTGGTACCCGCCTTGTGACCATTGATGGTGACATTACCGCGCACCACCTGGATCCAGACTCGGCGTTCAGCCTGAATCGGGTAGACCGACTGCTCATCTTTTTTCAGCGCCCAGCGCGACAGCGTCATATCCTGGAACACTTTCAGCGAGCCTTCGCGGGCATCCGGCGACAGTACCAGTTGGCGACCCTGCGGTGCGTCAAACCTACGTTGCTCATAGCGTGGCGTCAGCCCAACCTGATCCGGGATAATCCAGATCTGATAAAGATGCAACGGCCGATCGCTATTGGCGTTGTACTCAGAGTGACGCACCCCGGTACCAGCACTCATAATCTGAAACTCACCGGCATGGATCTGTTCTTTATTACCCATGCTGTCCTGATGCTCCACCGTACCGCTCAGGATATAGGTGAGGATCTCCATATCTTTATGGGGATGGGTACCAAAACCCTGACCGGCGTCGATCACATCTTCATTGATCACCCGCAATGCCGAGAACCCCATAAAATCAGGATCATAGTAGTCAGCAAATGAGAAACTGTGCCAGCTATCCAGCCAACCATGATTGGCATGACCGCGATCTTCTGCTTTACGTAAATAAATCATCTTCAACTCTCCTCAACGTTTTCTACAGTCTAGTCCTGGCGGCAGAATAAGAAAGCGTAAAAATCTCACCCCTCTCTTCAAAAAATCAGATGGAGTTTTCAACCGAGTTGCAAATAAGTTGGCCAAGTTAGCAGACGAGGAAATTTGGGCAAAAAAAAGCCAGCACCCGAGCTGGCTAAGTAAACATTGGAAGCAATGTGAGCAATGTCGTGCCTTCAAGCGACAGTATCAAAGGTTGATGCTTTCCCCTGAATGCACGCTAATAATAATCATTATCATTCGCACTTGTAAAGCGTTTTTTTGAACAGTTGACAAGAATATTGACTCCCTAGGGTAAACAGATAATTTTAGAGGTTATTCAATAAGGTAAACTCACAGGAGAAGCAATAATGAGCGAGATTGTGGTTCGTCACGTAGAAGATAAAGATGCCGAAGCATTGCATCAACTGTTCTCGCACCCCGCCGTTTACCGTGACACGCTACAACTGCCGCTACCGTCAAAAGCCCACTGGCAACAACGCATTGCCGAGGTGAAACCCGGGACTTACAGCCTGGTGGCCTGTATTAATGAGCAGGTGGTCGGCCAACTGACGGTGGAACTCATCCAACGCATCCGCCGCCGCCATGTGGCCACTTTTGGTCTCTGCGTCGATGCTAATTACCACGGCAAAGGCATTGGCAGCGCGCTGATGAAGGCGATGATCGATATTTGCGACAACTGGGGTGCCATCGAACGCATTGAGCTGACGGTATTCACCGACAATCAGAGCGCAATCGCGCTGTATCGCAAATTCGGTTTCGAGATTGAAGGCACCAGCCGCCGCTTTGCCTTCCGCGACGGCGAACTGGTTGATGCCTACCATATGGCACGGTTACGTTCAGTTTGAGATCACCACGGGGCGCGATGATGCGCCCCGCCCTGCTCAAAGCCCCGCAGTTTCGCGCAGATAGCGCCGCGCTTTCACCGCGTATTCAAACGGGTTGGCGATCGCCGGATCCTGCTCGGCTTCGACCACCATCCAACCTCGATAACCACCTTCGTCCAACAGTTTAAACACCGGGCGGAAATCGATCACGCCGTCGCCCGGCACGGTAAAGGTGCCTTTCTTCACGCCATCGAGGAAGCTCAGCCTGTTGGCTTTCACTGCTGCAACCACCTCATCACGTACGTCTTTCAAATGCACATGGTTGATACGCGGCAGGTATTTTTCCAGGATCGCCAACATCGCGCTTTGGCTGCCTTCGGAATAGTAGGCGTGCCCGGTATCAAACAGCAGGTAAACATCGTCATTCACCATACTCATATAACGGTCGATCTCTTCCGCCGTCTGAATGCCGGTGCCCATATGGTGATGCAGGCACACCTGCATGCCTTTACTGGCAGCAATTTTCGCCAGTTCGTTATAGCCAGCAGCGATGCGTTGCCACTCAGCGTCGCTGAAATAGGGTTTCTCTTCAAACACCCCTTTGCTGGTGCCCTGAATGCTACGGCTTTGTTCGGAACAACCAATCACTTTCGCACCCATGGCATGCAGGAAGTTCATATGATTCACAAATTCATCAATGGTTTTCTCCTTCAAACCATCGGCAAAGAAGGTGCTGAACCAGGCATTGCAGACTTGGATACCACGAATATCCAGCATCGGTTTCAGCACTTTTGGGTCGCGCGGGTATTTGCTGCCCACTTCACAACCGATGAACCCCGCCAGCGCCATTTCGCTGATGCACTGCTGGAAGGTGTTTTCTTGCCCTAACTCGGGCAGATCGTCATTGGTCCAGCCAATCGGGGCGATGGCTAACTTCACATGTTCTTGATTCATTTTCAGCCTCGGTAATCGGTTAATGCCCACCACTTATGGCCCTATTTATTTACCGTAAAAATCAGGGCGGGCAGGCAGCCGGATCGGCACAATTTCGCCGCTGATCTGTGCGGCAATACAGGCATCGGCAGCAACCGCTGCGGCATAGCCATCCCAGGCGGAAGGGCCGGTCAGTTTGCCGGTTTGCACGTCGTTGATAAAAGCTTGCAGCTCAACGTCATAGGCGTCGATAAAGCGCTCTTTCCAGTCGGTCAGAATTTCGGTGGAAAGCTTAGCCCCGCTGCGCATTTGCACCGCAGAGGGTTCCGGTAATTTGGCAATACCGGTTTCACCGACGACTTCGCACTGAATATCGTAGCCGTACTGGCAGTTCACAAAGATTTCCACATCGATGCGGGTGCCTTTGGCCGTTTCAAGCAGCACAATCTGCGGATCCTTAAGGTGTGAATAGGCTTTGGAGGACTTGCGTGGGAACACCACCTGCACAGAGACGTAATCATCGTCCAGCAGCCAGCGCAGCACGTCGATCTCGTGGATCAGGGTATCGGTAATCGCCATATCCGTGGTGTAGGCCTCGCCGACCGTCGGGTTACGATGCGCACAATGCAACATTAAGGGTTCACCAATCTGGCCGCTGGTCAGCACCTGCTTTAGCGCACGGTAGCCTTGATCGTAAGGGCGCATAAAACCGACCTGCACCAGCCGCTTGCCCTGTTTGGCTTCGGCTTCGACGATGTTTTTACAGCCCTGTGCGGTGACCGCCAGCGGCTTCTCGCAGAACACCGGTTTACCCGCCGCAATCGCCGCCAGCACAAACTCTTCATGGCTTGGGCCCCATGAAGTGACCAACACCGCCTGTACATCGGCGGCGCGGATCAGATCGTGGCCGTTGTCGTACACCTGCGCATCCAGTTTCAACTCACTGACCACTTTGGCCGCGCTGTCACGGTTAATATCATTCACCGCTACAATCCGGCTGCCTTGCAGCACTTTGCTGCAACGGCGAATATGATCTCTGCCGATGGCTCCGGTACCAATCACCCCAATATTCAATGTCATTCTCGCTCTCCTCGCATATGTACGGCAGATGTAATGTCTGGCAATTCAGTAGTCGCGGGCTTTATCAATGTTCTCTTGCTGCTGGCGAACCGCTGCGGCGATTTTTTCACTTTCGGCCACCTGGGCACCGCCCACGCGCCACCAGCTGAGATAGTTGTGCACCATGGTTTTGGGCAGCACTTTAATATCCAGCAGGGTAGAAACCTGTTGCTTACGCGCATCCGCCAGCGCGTCGATCAGTTGCTGCTCGTTGGTAACGCTATAGGTTTTGCAGCCGTAGGCCGCCGCCAGCATGGCGAAGTTGACCGGCACCAATTCGCCATCCAACTTGCCGCCCTGCGGGTTACGGAAGCGGAATTCGGTGGTGTAGCTGCCCATGCCGTTGCCCATTTGTAGATTGTTGATGCAGCCGTTGGTCATGTTATCGAACAGCAGCACGTTGATTTTGCAGCCTTCCTGGATCGAGGTGACCAGTTCGGAATGCAGCATCATGAACGCGCCGTCACCCACCATGGCATACACTTCACGCTGTGGTTCGGCGAGCTTGACGCCCAGCGCGGCGTTAACTTCGTAACCCATACAGGAGTAACCGTATTCCACGTGATAACCGTGCTCACTGCGGTTCTGCCAGACGCGCTGTAGGTCGCCCGGCAGGCTACCGGCAGCGGCCACGATGATGCCGTCCGGCGGCAGGTGCTGATTCAACACGCCAAGCACCCGGCTTTGGGTCAGTACGGAGTCGGTTTTTTCGATAAATTCGGCGAAGACGCGTTCATGATCGAGGGCGTCGTCGATTTCTGGCACAAAATCGGCACCGGTATAGGCTGCCTGATAGACGCGCCGGGTTTCCTGCTGCTGCTCGCTGAGTGCACTACGGATGGCATCGCCCCAGCCGGAACGATAATCCGCCTGTGCCAGTGGCTTGCTCAGGGCATCCAGCGCCTCGCGGGCGTCTGCCAGCACCTGCACCGCATCCAGTTTGCCAGCATCAAACGCGCTGACGTTGATATTGAGGAAGGCCACCTGCGGGTGCTGGAACAGCCACTTGGATGAGGTGGTGAAATCGCTATAACGGGTGCCGACGCCAATCACCACATCAGCCTGTTTTGCCAGCATGTTGGCTGCCAGGCAGCCGGTTTCGCCGATCCCCCCCAGGTTATAAGGGTGGTCTGAAGGTATGGTGCCCTTCCCGGCCTGGGTTTCTGCAAACGGAATATGAAACTGCTCAGCAAACTGCTTCAGCGCCTGCCCGGCTTGGGAGTACTTTGCGCCACCGCCGCAGATTAACAGCGGTTTGTGCTTGCCTTTCAGCAATGCCAGCGCATCAGCCAGCATACCTGCGGTTGCCGGGCGACGATCGAGACGATGCACCCGTTTCTGGAAGAAGTAATCCGGGTAGTCGTAGGCTTCACCCTGCACGTCCTGCGGTAAACACAGCGTAACGGCACCGGTTTCGGCCGGATCGGTGAGCACCCGCATGGCATTGATGCAGGCGCTCATCAGTTGCTCTGGGCGCACGATGCGATCCCAATATTTGCTGACGGCGCGGAAAGCGTCGTTAGTGCTGATGCTGAGATCGTAAGACTGTTCAATCTGCTGCAATACCGGGTCCGGCTGACGCGAGGCAAACACATCGCCCGGCAGCAGCAGTAGCGGAATACGATTGGCCGTGGCGGTGGCCGCAGCGGTGATCATATTGGCCGCTCCGGGGCCGACGGACGAGGTGCAGGCATAGATCTGACGCCGCAGTTTCTGTTTGGCAAAGCCGGTAGCAGCATGCGCCATGCCCTGCTCGTTGCGCCCCTGATGCACCCGCAGATCGCCACAATCCTGCTCCAATGCCTGCCCCAGACCGAGCACGTTACCGTGGCCAAAGATCGCAAAAATGCCTTTGACGAACTTGGTTTCTACGCCGTCTGCCAACAGGTACTGGTTATCGAGAAATCTGACCAGCGCCTGCGCCATGGTTAACCTGATCTTCCCCATTTACTCACCCTTTCGATTCGTTATCCGTAGGTGCCCTGCAACGGGATGCCATGCTCGGGCCTGAGAAACCGTGTGATATCGAACAATCTGAAACGCCACCGATTATAAACAAATATATTTTCCATAAAATTTAATAACAGAAAAAATATTTCATTTTGCGATAAGGATCGCAGAACCAATGAATCAGAAAGCCTATTTATAGTTGTAATTCATAAGGTTATTAATTTTCTTTATCGTGAGGATGCAAAAAACGCCAATCTATTACCACCAAATTGTCAAGCAACCCCCGTCAGGCTTGAGCTTGTTCAGCGCTCGCCGTAGGCCAGCAATAGCGCGGTCTAGCTGCCGCTCCGCCCGGTTTTACGCCATTATCAGCCATCTCATATTTTCGGGGTTTAAATTTCATTCAACATTGAAATTGAAATTTTTATTCCTCATAATTTACTCATCGCTTTGACCGGATCGCAGTCGGGTTTCGCTTAATACAGAAGGAAACGGGTATGGCTACACAACACAAGCAGCTTGATGTCATCTGCCTGGGGCGCATCGCTGTCGATTTCTATGCGCAACAAATTGGCGCTCGCCTGGAAGATGCCAGCACCTTTGCCAAATACCTTGGCGGCTCGTCCGGCAACGTGGCATACGGTACGGCGATCCAGGGGCTCAGGTCCGGCATGCTGGCCCGCGTGGGGGATGAGCACATGGGCCGTTTCCTGCGTGAAGAGCTACAGCGCGTCGGGGCCGATACGCAATACCTGATCACCGACCCACAGCGCCTGACCGGGTTGGTGATCCTCGGCATCAAGGATCAGGAAACCTTCCCGCTGATTTTTTACCGCGAAAACTGCGCCGATATGGCCCTAACGCCCGAAGATATCGATGAAAACTACATCGCCTCATCCAGAGCGCTGGCGATCACCGGCACCCACCTTTCGCACCCCAATACCCGTGCGGCGGTGCTGAAAGCACTGGAATATGCGCGCCGCTATGGGTTGCGCACCGCGCTGGACATCGATTACCGCCCGGTGCTGTGGGGGCTGACCTCGCTGGGGGACGGTGAAACCCGCTTTGTCGAATCAGAAAAAGTCACCCGCGAACTGCAAGAGGTGCTGCATCATTTCGATCTGATCGTCGGTACCGAAGAAGAGTTCCATATTGCCGGTGGCAGCACCGATACGCTGACTGCCCTGCAAAACGTGCGTAAAACCACCCAGGCAACGCTGGTGTGCAAACGTGGCGCACAGGGTTGTTCGGTCTTTGAAGGAGCGATCGTCGAGGATTGGCAGCAGGTGAAACTGCACTCCGGCGTGCGGGTTGAGGTGCTCAACGTGCTGGGCGCAGGGGATGCTTTTATGTCCGGCCTGTTGCGCGGCTACCTGAATGACGAAGGTTGGGATCAGGCCTGCCGCTACGCCAATGCCTGCGGAGCGCTGGTGGTGTCGCGCCATGGCTGCGCACCGGCGATGCCCACCAAGCGGGAACTGGATGACTATTTGCAGCGTGAACAGCAGGTGCCACGCCCGGATCGCGATGCACGCCTGAACCATCTGCACCGGGTGACCACGCGTAAACAGCAATGGCCCGAGCTGTGTGTGTTTGCCTTCGATCACCGTAAGCAACTGGCGGATATGGCACATCAAGCGGGCGTTGACCAAGATCGCATTCCCCGTTTGAAAACCCTGCTGTTGGCCGCGGCTCAGGCAGCGGCGGCAGAAGGCGGCCTTAAGGGCAACAGCGGCATTCTGGCAGATACCACCTACGGCCAGACGGTGCTGAATGACATCACCGGCCAAGGCTGGTGGATTGGCCGCCCGGTTGAGCAGCCAGGCTCGCGCCCATTGCGGCTGGAGCACGGTAATATCGGCTCACAGTTACTCGATTGGCCGCAGGAACATGTGGTGAAATGCCTGGTGTTCTATCATCCGCAAGATGCGGCGGAGCTGCGCCGTGAACAGGATGAATGGATTACCGAGGTGTATCGCGGCTGCTGCAAATCCGGCCACGAACTGTTGCTTGAGGTGATTTTGCCGGAAAACAGCGCAGACAAAGACCAGCGCCACTATCTGACCATGCTGGAACATTTCTACCGCTTGGGGATCAAACCCGACTGGTGGAAACTGCCCCCGCTGAGCGCCGCCAACTGGCAAGAGGTGGGCGCACTGATTGAGGCTCAGGATCCGTTCTGCCGTGGGGTGCTTATTCTGGGGCTGGATGCGCCGGAAGCCACGCTGCAAGCGGGCTTTGCCGCCGCCGCAGACGCCCGCTGGGTGAAAGGGTTTGCGGTTGGCCGCACCATCTTTGGCCCCCCTTCCCGTCTCTGGCTACAGGGGGAGATCGACGATGCCGCCTTAATCGAACAGGTGAAACAGAAATACCTGAGGTTGATCGACCTATGGCGGCAGTATCGCCCACAGCCTGAGGAAAAAACGGCTCTTCGCTAAACCTGACAACAATTGAGGGCTAGGATGAGGGGAGTTTCACCGAACTAAAGCTGCTCACCCGGCCCTCTGCCACAGGGAGAGGGGGCGAAACTTTCAGCATTGTGCCGAAAAATCAGGCACTTTTTGGCATAACAGACCGGCATTACCTCATTTCCCCTTAAGGTGCTTTTCGCCGCTTTAAGGGGATTTTTTGCCGATTTTCTGTGAGGCAACGCAGCTTGCGATGGAATAAATCGCTTTTTGATGAAATGAAATTTCCGCTCCATCTGTTAGAATGGCCTGCCGATAATTCAGGCGTATACATCGATACGCTTCCTCCCCCTACTGCGAGCCGAATGGATGAATAACCCAACTCAACTTTCGCTGTTACAAGATGAGATCCGTCGCCGTTATGAAACGCTCAGCAAGCGTTTAAAACAGGTGGCGCGCTATATTCTGGATAACAGTAATAGCATTGCTTTCGATACCGTTGCTTCCATCGCCGCACAGGCCAGTGTCCCGCCGTCTACCCTGATTCGTTTCGCCAGCGCCTTTGGTTTTAACGGCTTTAACGAAATGAAACAGGTTTTTCGCCAGCACCTGATGGAAGAAACGGTTAACTATACCGAACGCGCACGGCTGTTCCGCCAAACCTCTTCCGATGACAGCGTCGCGCCAGAAAAACCCGCTGAAATCCTCAACGTCTTCACCATGGTTAATTCGCAGGCGCTGCAACAGCTTGCGATGCAAACCAGCGCCGAACAGTTGGATCGGGCGGTAGAGTTGTTGAACAACGCGGAAAATATCTATGTGATTGGCCTGCGCCGCTCGTTCAGCGTGGCGTCTTACCTCACCTACGCGCTGCGCCACCTGGAAAGACGCGCATTCCTGATCGACGGATTAGGCGGGATGTTTACCGAACAGCTCAGCATGGTGAAACCCAAAGACGTGGTGATCGCCATCAGCTACTCGCCGTACGCCAAAGAGGCGATCGAACTGGTGGAGTTGGGGGCCAAACAGGGTGCGCTGCAAATCGCCATTACCGACAGCCAGGTCAGCCCGCTGGCCGCCTTCAGCGATGTCTGCTTTGTGGTGCGCGAAGCACAGGTCGATGGGTTCCGCTCGCAGGTGGCCTCGATGTGCCTGGCACAAACGCTGGCGGTATCGCTGGCGCTGAATAACGCTAAGGAGTTGTAGGGGGTTTGGCGCTGCCATGCAGCAGCGCCTTTACTCTATTCCTACAACGAATAACTCTCGCTATTAATCCAGGCGTGATCCTTTTCCCAAGTGAACTTCCACAAGCGCACTGGCCCGGCCATCACGTTGAGATAGTAACTGTCATAACCCGCTAACGTGGCCACCGGGTGATAACCGCGTGGTACTTTCACTACATCACGGTTATAGACTGGCATGCATTCATCCAGCGAACGGTCGTCGGTATACACCCGTTGCAGGCAAAAGCCCTGCTCGGGGTTAAGGCGGTGGTAATAGGTTTCTTCCAGATAGGTTTCATCCGGTGAGTCTTCCCGATCGTGTTTATGGCTCGGGTAGGAACTGGTATTACCCTCATCGGTATAGACTTCGACCACCAGCAGGCTGTCGGCAGGTGCGCTATCGGGCAGGATATTATGCACCAACCGCTGATTACGGCCTTTGCCCCGCCGCTCAACGCCGACGTCCGCCGGTGTGATCAGGCGTGAAGGTAAATGCCCGTTGCCCGGTGCGCTGCATACCGCCAGTTCCAAGTCGCTTTCAGCACGGATTTCTACGCGATCCTGATGCGGAACATACACCGCATAAGGCGGGGTGCGTTCAAACGGGTTCATGCGTTTGCCAATATGCGGATACTCTGCGTGCTGGGTCGCCACCGAGGCAATGCCCGCCACCAGCACCAGGCACAGCTCTTTATCCGCACTGGCCAGTTGCAGCGATTGCCCGGCCTGCAAGCGATAAACCTCAAACCCGACATAACGCCAGCCCGCGTTCTCTGGCGTCACCGCTTGGATGCGCCCCTGTGCATCCGGCGGCTGGCATTTGGCCAGTAATAAAGACATGGATTATCCTCTCAATTACCCCAGCGTGGGCATACTGTATTCAGACAGCGTCTGCTGGCCGGTTGGCCAACGGGCGGTGGTGGTTTTCATGCGGGTATAGAATCGCACGCCGTCGGTGCCATGTACGTTAAGCGCACCGAATACCGAGCGCTTCCAGCCGCCAAAGCTATGAAACGCCATCGGCACTGGTACCGGCACATTGACCCCCACCATTCCGGCCTGCACTTCTTGCACAAATTGGCGGGCATAGTGGCCGTTGCTGGTAAAAATCGCGCTGCCGTTACCGAATTCATGGCTGTTTACCGTGTCGATGGCGGTCTGATAATCCGGTACGCGCACGATGCCCAGCACTGGCCCGAAGATCTCTTCACGGTAGATGCGCATGTTCGGCGTGACGTGGTCGAACAACGTGCCACCCACGTAATACCCCTGCGGATAGCCTGGCACCTGATAATTGCGGCCATCGGCCACCAGCGTGGCCCCCTCTTGCACACCGAGATCGATATACCCCAGCACTTTTTTCTGGTGAGCCGATGAAACCAGCGGCCCCATTTCGTTTTCCTCTCCGCCCTGCTGTATGCCTGGGCCAACACGCAACTGGGCAATCAACGGTTTGAGCCTGGCGACCAGCTTATCGGCGGTGCTATCGCCGACCACCACGGCCACCGGTAGGGCCATACAACGTTCACCGGCAGAGCCGAATGCGCCGCCCATCAGGGCATTCACCGTAGCATCCAGATCGGCATCCGGCATCACGATGGCCTGATTCTTCGCCGCGCCAAACGCCTGCACGCGTTTACCGTGGGCGCTGGCGGTGGTGTAAACATGCTCGGCAACGGTGGACGATCCGACAAAACTTACCGCCTGAATGCGCGGATCGGTACACAGCTGTGAAGCTTCTTCGTTGGGGCAGTGCACCACGTTGAATACCCCGTCCGGCAGCCCGGCCTCTTGCAGCAGTTGCGCCAGGCGCACCGAGGCGGAAGGCACCAGAGCTGGGGGTTTTAGTATGAAAGTGTTGCCGCAAACCAGCGCAATAGGGAACATCCACATCGGCACCATCGCCGGGAAGTTGAACGGGGTGATCCCGGCCACCACGCCCAGTGGCTGCATCAGTGAGAAACTGTCGACGCCGGTTCCTACATCCGCTGAATATTCCCCTTTGATCAGATGCGGAATACCGCAGGCAAACTCCACCACCTCGATCCCGCGCGTCAGTTCACCCTGCGCATCGGAGTAGACCTTGCCGTGTTCGCTGACGATCATCTGCGCCAACTCTTCGCGGTGTTGCTCCAGCAAAGTTTTGAAATTGAACATGATGCGCGCCCGGCGCAGCGGCGTGGTGCGCGACCAATCACTGAATGCCTGATGCGCGACATCAATCGCCTGTTTCACCTCGGCGGCGGTGCTTTGCGTAACGCGGCGTTCAACCTGACCGGTGGCCGGGTTGTGTACGTCCGCGGTTTGGCTACTGCTGCTCAGGCACACCTGCCCGCCAATAAAGTTACCTACAGTTTTCATCTCCCCACCCTCTTTAAGTCCGCGCTGCGACAGACAGGCGAAATCCTGACCATATGCTAAGGACTCTATTTCAATGAAAAATATATTTCAAATAAATTATTTTAGAAAATTTAATTTTAGTGCGGAGCATCGCAAATCTTAGTCATCACTACGGTTAAAGTTCGTTTTACCCGCTAGTGTCTTGCTGATTTCTTGAACCCGATCAAACAATAAAATTTCAAATTTATATAAATATGAAATAAATATTCTTTTTAAAGATTGGATAGAAGCCCGGAGTGCAGCAGCAAGTTGCGTGAATCCCCGTTACATACAGGAGTAAAACAGGATGGTCATTGCCTTAGAACGTTTTTGCATCAACCGTAAGATTGCCCCCAAGCTCAACCTGGAAAGTTTCTTCCGCCTGGTAAAAAGGTGCGGGCTCAACAAGGTTGAGTTGCGCAACGATATGCCGAGCGGCAGCGTCACCGACCATCTGAGCTATGAGCAGACCAACGCGCTAGCGGCCGAATACGGGATTGAGATCGTCACCATCAACGCTCTGGGGCAATTCAACCTGTTGGCAGATAAAGCCGCGCTGTTGGCCAGAACCGAAACCCTATTGGCGCAGGCAAAAACCCTCCACTGCCGGGCAGTGGTGCTGTGCCCTAACTGCAACGCGGGCGATCGCCGCAGCGAGGCGCAAAAGCGCGAAGATACGCTGGAATCACTGCAACTGCTGGCACCGCTGTTCAAGCAATACGATGTTGCGGGTTACGTCGAACCCTTGGGTTTCGGCATCAGTTCTCTGCGCTCTTCGCTACTGACCCAGGCGCTGATCCGCGATTCCGCAGCCCCTTATAAAATGGTGCTGGATACCTTCCATCACTACCTGAGCGAGGTGAGTCAGGCGGACTTCGATACGCAGATTCAGGTCGAGCAAATTGGTCTGGTGCATCTTTCCGGTGTGGAAGATCCGATGAACAAAAGTGCGTTGAGCGATGAGCAACGCATTATGCTGAGTGATAAGGATCGCTTGAAGAGTAAAGCACAGGTGCAGAACCTGGAGCGTTTGGGTTATCGCGGGCTCTATGCTTTCGAACCCTTCTCTTCACAGTTGGATACATGGACGGAACAGGATATTGAACGCGAGATCCGCCAAAGTATTGCGCTGTTACAGGATTGATATGGGCAATTCTGGACTGCAAAGAGACTCTGAACTCGCCATTGGTTCGACCAATGCAACCGTGCAAGTTCAGCGTGATATACAATTTAGTCGCCGAAAACCGAGCATCAAGGTGTAGTTAGAACGCAAACCGCATTACTCTGTTTTGATGGCTGGCATATCTGTAGATATCACAGCCATCTGCGCTCCCTTTATTTCAACCGCTCCACCAACAATTGCTTACGCGAATTGTAGAACTTCCGATACGCCAAATAGCAGGCAATGATGGTCGACAGGCTGGCGGTGGAAAGCAGCATAAAGGTCACCATAATCTGGTATTTGATCGCCTTTACCGGATCGATACCGGCAAAGATCAGCCCCGACATCATCCCCGGCAGGCTCACCAGACCGACGGTTTTGGCCGAATCCACCGTGGGGATCAGCGAAGCACGGATGCTGTCACGGATCAGCGCCGCAGAGGCAAACTTGGGGGAGGCCCCCAGGCTGAGCATTTCCTGGATTTTCTGCTGCTCGCTGTTAAAACGCTGCCCCAGATTGTTGTAACACAGCCCTACGGCCACCATGGCGTTACCGGCGATCATGCCGGAGATGGGGATCACCTGCATCGGCGTAAAGGTGATGGCGCGGGTTAACACCAACACCACCAGCGTCAGCACCGCCCCGGTGGTAATGGCAATCAACGAGATGGCAAACGCGTGATCGATATATTTGCTGCGCTTTTGCGCGTTGTAAGCCGCATTGAAGCAGATAAACAACACCATCAGCACAGTCAGGATTTCATTATTTAAATCAAAAAGATACTTCAGCACATAACCGACGATGATCAGTTGCACCACCGCGCGGCACATGCTCCAGATAATCTCTTTTTCTAACGCCAGCTTTTCTCTGTGGCTGATCAAAATGGCGACAACCACCAAAACCATCGAAAGCCCCAATGACTCATTGGTAATGCTAGGCTGATTCATCGGTGCTCTCCTGAGTATTGGCGCGGTTGAACGGCAGGGTAATCACATCGTCTGCGTGGCTGATTTCATCTCGATCGTGCGTTACCCACAGCACGGTCAGCCCCTGCTCAGCCACCAACTGGTGGATCAGCGTATTGACGTTACGCTTGTTGTCCTCATCCAACGCGCTGGTGATTTCATCCAGCAGCAATACCTTGGGCATAAACTGCAGGTTACGAATCAGGGAAATACGCTGTTTCTCACCGCCAGATAACTCGTTAATCCCTTTTTTCAACATACTGCCAGGCAAAGCAAAGCGCTCAAGATCCCGCTGCATTTTCTGTTCATCCGGCTTCAGTTTACGAATTTGGTAAGGCAGCGCGAGGTTGTCATAGACCGTGGCACCGAACAGCGATGGCGTCTGGAAACAGTAAGACACCTGTTTGCGATACTCTTCTGGCGCAATATCATTGATCGATTGGTCGTCAAACAGAATGCAGCCGCGAGTCGGGCTGATTAAAGAAGAGACAATTTTTAGCAGCGTACTTTTCCCACACCCCGAAGGCCCGGCAATCAGCTTGAATTCGCCCGGCTTCAGCGTGAAAGAGACGGAATCCAGAATGACTGCATCCCCGATTTGATAATGGATATCATCCAATACCAATATGTCATTACAGCCCTGCATGGTGGCTCCAGTTTTTTACAGGATGACTCATTATACCTTTCATCTTGCATGCGACAGCCAAACTGCCACTTTTTATTCAGTGTAAATGTACCAACGCAATGAGTTATTGATGCTGCGATGAGTGCAGTGAACCTTGCCCTCTTTCTCCAGCGCCAAGAGCAGCGTGCGTGTCACATAGATGTTCTCGCCACACTGGTCTGCCAGCTCCCGCGTTTTCGGCCACAGTTCCGGCGGTGGCAGGGCTTGCAATTCTCCCGGAGTCATCTGCAACGAACACAAATCTTGTAATACCTTTAGCATATGCCGTTTTTTAAGTTCATATTTGATGGCTGTTCTCCCCATAGTTTTCTCCCTATCATGACTTTTAAGCGTCTCTATATGCGGCGACCATACGTAAGCTATCGATAAAACCCTCTCTCACCCAGCACCTTCATAAATAGTGACATAACGCTTCTCTCAGTTGACTAAACGGTAGTGACCCACTTATCTCTCTCGATACATAGGCCGCGTTCCCGAGCGTTTTGCCGACTAATCTCGCTCAGAAACCCGACTCTATTAATTGGCTCCGACTGTGCCAGCCGTGACATGACGTTGTTGCTGATACAGGTAGTCTGAGAAGTTCAGCATTCTGTTGAAAGGCTGTGATATCGCCGTCAAGAAAAGCGTGAAAGTGGCTTTCACTGGCCAAACCGCTGAGGTACTGGAACGCTTCTGTCATCAACCATGGGCGGTATCACACGCCAGCGGCCAGTATAAATCGCGGCGCTGAGCGCCTGCGAAAAGCAAATACTCAAACTGATGAGCACCAGCATGCCCGCCTCAACCATCGCCGGTATGCTACAGCGCAGCCAGAAAACCATCAGTTCCCACAAACGCTCAGCGATGCGTAAGCTCAACGTCAACAAGAGCAGCGAGTTGCATAAGGTCTTGCTGAGCCAGATAAGGCTAGGGGGATGAGGCTCTGTGCGTATCAGATAGCGGTGACCACCTGAGTGGCCACCGTAGATTATGACGGGGGTGATTCAGTACCAGGGCTTTCCTTCAAATAGCGCTGGGTGGGATCTCGAACAGCATGACCAGATCGCCCGTGTAAAGGCCTTGCGTGGTGGCCCGGTCAGCGGTGGTGGGAGAATTGGCTTTGATTTGCAGGTGATAGATACTTTGGTAGCCGTTACCCACTTTTGTCTTCTGCACAAACGTCTGTGACGCGCTGAGGTCTTTGCCTGCACCTGCCCCATCACCAAACTTAACGTTAACCTGCTCCATTTTGTAGGCAGCATCAGTGCGAGTGAGATCAAGGGGGTGAACCAGAGAGACATCGACGCTTGGCGTGGTGGTCCACACTTGAACCGGGATGTCGGCCGCGAAAGACTTCTGCGTACCGTCCGTTGCTGCCAAACTTACCGTGTCGTACCACCCCCCGCCGTCTGGCCGTGAAACAAAAATACTGTCACTGATATTCGCGGTGATCTTGATGGTTTTTATCACGCCGGGGTGAGTTTCTTGCGCATAACTCATTCCTGAAACAAGGAATAACCCACTTACTAGTGCCAATAATGGTTTGTTGATATGCATATTTGATTACCCATTAAAATACATTAAGTATTACCGACTTGCCCGCTCATGATTCAATATCATCAGCATTAAATGCGCTTTGATACTGAAATATCGTTTGCAGACAAACGGCTGGGGTCCAACCCTTAAGAAAACTCCTATTATATCTTTGAATAATTCGGGCTACAGAAAAGCCAAAGTACATGCAACTTGGGGTATGACGGGGTTAACACGTAGCCATTTGATATTAAACATACATAGCGTGAACTTGACTCATTCGCTCTTTACCTACCCCAAATAGATTATAGAGGAATTTACAGCACTTTTTCAAATAACATCTGTAAAATTTTTCCCCTATGATAAATAAAATATACATTACTATGAACCTGCCAATTTGATAAAACGCTATTATCTTCTACATTGTGAATAGCTCGAGTTAAAAGGTGACAATACGCGGAAGAATCGGTCAGGCAACGAGTTGCTGCTCTCAAAAAAGACGGAGCTTAGGGCGAGGAAATCAATAATTATGGGGATTGAAAAGCTATTCATATATCAGGTTTCTCTATATTACAAAACCTGACTGTCAGACCAGTACACCAACTTATTCAGACTCGATTGAGAAGCGAACTGCCCAAACCGATACGTATGGTACAGATGCCGCCTCCCGTAGCCGAAGCGGCTTTCAGAGCCAGGGTTGTGCCGCCTGCAACCCAAAAAAGCGAAAATTGCCAGGGAAGATCGGCAAGAACCTTGATTTATTCCACCACGCTCTTGGTCATATCAATCGCTGCACGCAAACAGCATTTGCTGTTATTTAATGCGGCCATCAAACTTTCTATAAAGACGAATGCCAACAAGCAGAGTGATAATGCCAAATGAAAATGAAAACGCAAAATGAAAGAACTCTGATTGATTATAATTGGGCATACCAAATAGATCGACATCAGAAAAATACATCATTATCGAATGGAGACAAAGTAGAATACCCGTAGCAATACCAGAAGTACCGAAATTTTTTAACCAAGATGCTTTATCATTTTCAATAATTTTTTTTAAGAAAAACATACCCACCTCCTATTTTTAGACACTTCACCACTGATTTGAACCTTGAAAACATCAGCTAACTTAATACTTCATGGTAATGAATCATACTATGCTTTGTGAGGAAGCAAAATCTGTAGCATTTATCACTAATTAATCATATTGGAATCATGCCTCTGACGCCTTTGATCTTAATCAAAACAGTGAATATATGGTTTTATTATACTCAAGCAAGTATTTTTACACCTGTCTGAAAAGATAGTTTTTTTAATCTGGTTTTGAGGGATCAATGACTAGTTCTCGTGTGTATTTCATGATACTCGGTACTCTTGTTTTTTTAGGTAGCTTAATGTTTTCTTATGCAGCGGGTTACTCTATTTGGCGAAGTTATGAAAGTGTTGGGGTTTATAAATTCCTTACCACTGGAGCCCAATACGAAAAAGAAGTCAGTGAAAAAACAGGAAGAAAATCATATAAAAAAGTTAAATACTACTATGCAATCTTTCAGTCGGAAGACGGAAAATATAAAGGTGAGGAGAAGATAGATTCTGCATTAAAAGCAAGAATCTCAAAAGGTTCTCGATATAGTATACAACGCGAAGTCTTTGTTGACCGCAATGGTGAATACAAGCTTGTCAAACCCGGCAGTAATGAAAAAGGCAATAAAAATAGCTGGATAACCTTGGGAATATTCTCATCTATTTCGGCAATTATTGGTGGAGTGCTCCTGTTATCATTCAGAAGTATGCGCCGCCAGAAGCAAAAAAATGCTGCACAGACTTTAATAGTCAGTTAACCGATTGGATGTTGGCAGAACCTTTTCCCCCCTGGCGAAAACACAGCATGTGGGATTGCCACAGGGGCAAAAGGGCCGATCGGCAGTGTTACTTCTCCAAAACAGCGGCCACCGCCTGCGCGCAGGCCCAGGCGGAACTCCAGGCCCACTGGAAGTTATACCCCCCTAACCACCCTGTCACATCCACCACTTCACCGATAAAGTACAGGCCCGGCACGCTGTTAGCCTCCATGGTTTTGGAAGAAAGCGCTTTGGTATCCACGCCGCCCAATGTCACTTCTGCGGTGCGGTAACCTTCGGTACCGTTCGGCTGTACCCGCCAGTTTTGCAGACTCTCAACCAACGCGGTCTGCTGGGCCGGGGTGAGCTGTTTCAGTGTCGCTTCCGGCAGTTGCCCCAGCGTTTGCAAGAACTCAACCAGACGTTTTGGTAAGTGCAGCGCCAGGGTGTTTTTCAGGCTCTGGTTAGGATGGGCCTGCCGTTGCTCGTTCAGGAAGCCCATCAGGTCTAGCGCGGGCAGTAAGTTAATGCTCACAAACTCACCGGGTTGCCAGTAGCTGGAAATCTGCAAAACCGCTGGGCCAGAAAGACCGCGATGGGTAAACAGAATGCTTTCACGGAAACTGGTGCCGTTCTCCGCTGTCACCACCGCAGGCACCGAAACGCCGGAAAGCGTCTGGGATTGCTCTAACAACGGTTTGTGCAGGGTAAACGGCACCAATGCGGCACGGGTGGGCAAGACTTTCAGGCCAAACTGCTCCGCCAGCTTGTAACCGAAGGGCGATGCCCCCAAGCCCGGCATCGAAAGCCCGCCGCTGGCCACAACAAGTGAGCGAGCACTCACTTTTTCACCATTCAGCGCCAGCTCGAACCCACCGTCGGTTTTTTCTACGCTCAGCACTTCGCTGCGCAAACGCATCGTCACCTGACCGAGTTCGCACTCCTTCACCAGCAGATCAACCACCTGTTGTGCCGACTCATCGCAGAACAACTGCCCCAGCGTTTTTTCGTGGTAAGCAATGCCGTGGCGATTAATCAGATCGATAAAGTCCCACTGGGTATAACGCGCCAGCGCAGATTTACAGAAATGTGGGTTGTTCGAGAGATAAGCCGCCGGTTCGGTATACAGATTGGTAAAATTACAGCGCCCACCGCCGGACATCAGGATCTTGCGGCCCGGTTTTTTGCCGTTGTCGAGCAGCAGCACCCGGCAGCCGAGAAGCCCAGCCTGCGCAGCACAAAACATCCCTGCGGCACCCGCACCTATCACTACGACATCAAACTGTTCCACCTGAGCCTCTCTGAGCAAAAAAATCACAATCGCGGTAAAAGCGCGCTATTTCACGCCGTTTCGCTGCCAGTCAGCGTTAAATCTGCGGCGGAGGATTGTAAAGGCATCGGCGGGCCGACGCTACCGTAAGAAAATGTTAGCAAGCGTAAATACAGGTAATATGCTGATAGTTATTCGATTAGTCATGCCGTTAACCTTCTTTTGTCACATTGAAATCAAAAAAACGTCATATTTTCCTTTTCCCCGACACCGGTTGTCACAGATAATGCGCGGCGTTCATGTCCACCAACCTGGCGTAACGCTTATGCTACATTTGTTCACTGGCCTGGATTTCCATACCGGCCTGATGTTAATCCTCGCATTGATGTTTGTATTGTTCTATGAAGCCATCAACGGCTTTCACGATACGGCCAATGCGGTTGCTACTGTAATTTATACCCGTGCTATGCGCTCGCAAGTTGCGGTCGTGATGGCGGGCGTGTTCAATTTCCTTGGCGTCATGCTCGGCGGCCTGAGTGTTGCCTACGCCATTGTTCACCTGTTACCAACCGATCTGTTGTTGAACGTCAGTTCAACACACGGGTTAGCCATGGTCTTCTCCATGCTGTTGGCGGCAATTATCTGGAACCTCGGTACCTGGTACTTTGGGATACCGGCGTCCAGCTCGCACACGCTGATTGGCTCCATCATTGGGGTAGGGTTAACCAACGCTCTCGTCACCAGCACGTCGGTGGTTGACGCACTGAATGTGCCGAAAATGATCAGCATCTTCCTGTCATTAATCTTCTCCCCGCTGATTGGGTTGATTATTGCCGGGCTGATGGTGTTTGTGCTGCGCCGTTATTGGAGCAAGACCAAAAAGCGTCAGCGCATCCATATGACCCCGGCAGAGCGTGAGAAGGTCGACGGCAAACGTAAACCGCCGTTCTGGACGCGTATTGCCCTGATCCTGTCGGCTATCGGTGTGAGTTTCTCGCACGGTGCCAACGACGGTCAGAAAGGTATCGGTCTGATCATGCTGGTGCTGATCGGCGTTGCTCCGGCCGGTTTCGTACTCAATATGAATGCCACCGGTTATGACATCACCCGTACGCGTGATGCCGTCGCTCACCTGCAGCAATTCTATCAGCAGCATGGGGATTCCCTTTCCCATGTGATCGCCCAGACTCCGCGGGTCCCTACGCCGGAGGAAGCGTCTCAGACGCCTAACCAACCGGCTGAGTTCCATTGCGACAGTTCGCGCGCCATGATTGCCGTAGAGCGCTCCCTCAACCTGCTGAACAACCTGCAGAGTTACGATCAACTGACGGTGGAACAGCGCAGCCAACTGCGCCGCCTGCTGATGTGCGTAACGGATACGGCGGGCAAAGTGGCCAAACTGCCGGAAACCTCGGCGGACGACCAGCGTTTCCTGAAGAACCTGCGTTCAGACCTGCTGGAAACCGTTGAGTATGCGCCGATGTGGATTATCGTTGCGGTAGCCTTGGCGCTGTCCCTCGGTACCATGGTGGGCTGGCGGCGTGTTGCCACCACTATCGGTGAAAAAATCGGTAAGAAGGGCATGACTTACGCACAGGGCGTGTCGGCTCAGATGACTGCCGCACTGTCGATTGGCGTGGCCAGTTACACCGGTATGCCCGTCTCCACCACCCAGGTACTGTCTTCGGCGGTTGCCGGGACGATGCTTGTAGATGGCGGCGGCGTACAGAGTAAAACCGTGAAGAACATCGCGCTGGCTTGGATACTGACCCTGCCGGTGTCGATTTTGCTTTCCGGTAGTCTGTACTGGCTGGCTCTGAAGCTGATTTAATTATCGTGCATGAAATAAGAAAGGCGGCCTTGGCCGCCTTTCTTTATGCTAATAAATCAAGCATCTAATACCAGATTGCCATCGCTAACAGGCTGAGAAGCACCAACCCACACAGCTCTGTCGTCAGCAGAAACTGACCACGCACACGCTGGCAACGGCGGATAAACTCCGGATCGTGATGCTCGCAATAACGTTGCGCAAAGATATAGCGCACCAGGCGTATCTGTTTACTCGGTTGGCCGTGCGAAGTAAAAAACCCCCCGCCATCGACATATTGATACAGCAGCGGGTCGCAGCCGCGTAAAACCACCAGCAGCGCACGCAGAGAAGAGTAATAACGAGCCATATTAATCACACATACCACACACAAAGCCCAAAATAGCGCGACAGTACTCATGATGATTGCCCCCTCAAGGGCGTTGCGATCCCGGCCAACCGCCGGGCCAACGGCCCTACCTCTACCCAATGCTGCCGGAGCCTGTGGCTCCCATCCTCCTAGCACCTTTTAAGTGGCCACGCATTATCACAACCTCTGGCCGACGGGGCATCGATACGCAAAGTGCATATGAAGCACCTTGCGGCTCAGAGGGGATAGGGTGAAGCCCATACTCACTATTGTAGGATACTGAAACACAAACTGACTTGAATCCTGTATAAAATTTAACGCAATGGCTAAATTTGTCATCTACTACTTGGTTATAAATCATAACCGTAACCCGCAGCGCTTTTGCGCCGTTCAAGGGGAAATGTAAACGCCTCTTTACTCAAGAACGCTGATAACTCAACGGTTAAAATGGTAGATAACCATATAAACAATAGGATTTTTTGTTACATCGGTGTAAAACTAAAGAGGTAGACGACAGTAAGGTTGATACCCTAAATAATTCGAGTTGCAGGAAGGCGGCGACGCAGAGAATCCCTAGGAGCTTACACCAGTAAGTGACTGGGGTGAGCGAGGAAAGCCAACGCACCTGCGACTTGAAGTATGACGGGTATATTGATGCAATGCAGTGTGATCGCACATACATATCACTGTGTTATCTGAATGGTACTATGCAGGTAAGGCGCAAGCGCCAAGCTGGAACACTGAATGCCTGCCAACCCTTTAATCGGCATTATCTGGAAGGAGTATTCTCATGGCTTACAAACACATTCTGATCGCGGTTGACCTATCACCGGAAAGCAAAATTCTGGTAGAAAAAGCAGTATCCATGGCGCGACCGTACAATGCCAAAGTCTCCCTGATCCACGTTGATGTTAACTATTCCGATCTGTATACCGGCCTGATCGATGTCAATCTCGGCGATATGCAGAAACGTATCTCCGAAGAAACTCACCAGGCGTTAACCGAACTTTCGCAAAATGCGGGCTATCCGATCAGCGAAACCCTGAGCGGCAGCGGCGATCTGGCCCAAGTGCTGGTCGATGCCATCAAGAAATATGACGTGGATCTGGTGCTGTGCGGCCACCACCAGGATTTCTGGAGCAAACTGATGTCTTCTGCACGCCAGTTGATCAACACCGTGCACATCGACATGCTGATTGTGCCGCTGCGTGACGAAGAAGAAAAGTAAGTATTTGCTAACCCCGCCTGCCAGCGCCCGCCTAATGCGGGCGTTTTTCGTTGTATAACCCCTATTTATTACTTGTTATTCAGCCTCCCCCCGGTGATATAGTCGATATAGACACAACATCCTCCCCAACTGTGAGCTACATCTATAAAAACAGGGGAACCCAAATGCTAAAAGGAGTTTATTCATGGAACAAGCTGTATCACTGGAATCGTTTCTAACCTCGCTAAAGCGCCATAACTCGCATCAACCGGAATATTTACAGGCAGTACGTGAAGTTTTCACTTCATTGTGGCCCTTCATTGAGCGCAACCCACATTACCGTGACCATGCCTTGTTAGAGCGCCTGGTTGAGCCTGAGCGCATTATTCAGTTCCGCGTCAGCTGGGTGGACGATCTTGGCAAGGTACGAGTGAATCGCGCTTACCGCATCCAGTTCAACTCCGCCATCGGCCCGTATAAAGGCGGCATGCGTTTCCACCCGTCGGTCAACACGTCCATTCTGAAGTTCCTCGGCTTTGAGCAGACCTTCAAGAATGCCCTGACTACGCTGCCGATGGGCGGTGGTAAAGGCGGTTCTGACTTTGATCCGAAGGGCAAAAGCCAGGGCGAAATCATGCGTTTCTGCCAGGCGTTGATGACCGAACTTTATCGCCACCTGGGCCCAGATACCGATGTGCCTGCTGGGGATATCGGCGTAGGCGGCCGCGAAGTGGGCTTTATGGCTGGCATGATGAAGAAGCTGTCCAACAACACCTCTTGCGTGTTCACCGGCAAAGGCCTGTCGTTCGGCGGCAGCTTGATACGCCCGGAAGCAACCGGTTACGGCCTGGTTTACTTTACCGATTCAATGCTGCAACGCCACGGCCTGGGTTTTGAAGGCATGCGCGTAGCGGTGTCCGGCTCCGGTAACGTGGCGCAATACACCATCGAGAAAGCGTTAGAAATGGACGCTCGCGTGATCACCGTTTCTGATTCCGGCGGCACCGTGGTGGACGAAGCGGGCTTCACCACCGAGAAACTGGCTCACCTGGCAGAAATCAAGAACCAGCGTTACGGTCGCGTAGAGGATTACGCCCGTGAGCGTGGCCTGACCTATCTGGCAGGCCAGCAGCCGTGGAACGTACCGGTGGACATCGCCCTGCCTTGCGCTACCCAGAACGAACTGGATCTGGAAGCCGCACAAACGCTGATCCGCAACGGGGTCAAAGCCGTAGCAGAAGGCGCCAACATGCCAACCACCATTCAGGCTACCGATGCCTTCCTCGAGGCGGGCGTGCTGTTCGCTCCGGGCAAAGCAGCCAATGCCGGTGGCGTAGCCACTTCTGGCCTGGAAATGGCACAGAACGCCGCACGTCTTAACTGGCGAGCCGAGAAAGTGGATGTTCGCCTGCGTCATATCATGGCGGATATTCATCAGGCCTGCGTCGAATACGGCGGCGAGAGCAAGCAAACGCATTACGTTCACGGTGCTAACATTGCCGGGTTCGTTAAAATTGCTGACGCGATGCTGGCTCAGGGCGTGCTCTAATCCCTGCTCAGAGTGAGATATTTTTTAATGCCGGCGCTCCAGCCGGCATTAATTTTTTCTAATTGATTCCCTTCTGTGAGTTAATCGCCCCAATAATCACTAACCGATCGTTCAACCGCTGTTTGATCACCGGATCGCTCGCCGCCTGCGCCTGTTGCCGCAACGCCGTCATCTGCTGCTGCATCGCCTGTGGATCGCTGAACAGCAGTTCTTTGACGTTGATGGAAGCCACATTGCTGTAACGGCCATCATCGGTAGTAGGTACGCTGATTTTACCGTCGTTCAGCAGTTTTTCGACGATCTTACGCTCACGTTCATAACCTTCCAGCCCCACCAGTTTCCAGCGTTGCATCGCTTTGCCCTGATATTGGCCCTGCTTCACCTCGGTCAGATAACGGATAGTGAGATTACGGATCGTGCCCGCCTCTTCGCCATATTCGGCCTTGGTGTCTGAAAGAACCGGGAACTGCATCCCCTCCAACACCCCGCCTTTCTGCGTCAGGTGGCCCATACGATAGCTGTTCATCCCCAGGCGAATCGGCGTGCTGTCGGTTACAGGGGTGCCGTCGTTCAGTTTCAGATCGGTGATCCGTTGCCCAACCGGTTTACGCAGATCGATGGTATAGGTCACGCCGTCAAAGAAGTCGTTGGTGGAGTATTTGGAGGCGCGGCGCTGTGGGTTAAAGCTGTAGGTCACATCGCCATCCTGTTGCTGATTGAAATAATCTCCAACCCACTCCATATACTTTTTCAACTCTTTGCCGGTAAGTTGGTAAACGGTGATTTCACCCCCAGCATATTGATAGTTAAAGGCGATATCTTTGGCGGTAATCGTCCCCACGTTCAGCTTTGGCCGATCGTTATCAATCTGCAACGCGATCACCTGCGCCTGCGGTGCATAGTAGCGGGCAGCTTCCTGATACAGCGCGCTGATGCCGGTATCCTGAATATGTACCTGCGGGATGCCCTTCACCGCATCTGGCGGCACCAGATCCTGCCCCGTCAGTTGGGCGATCGGCCGGTTAGCATTGGCGCGCAGAATGGTATGGAACGGCTGATAGATCTCTTCCAATTTTTTGTCGGACGCCATCCCTTTGATCGGGTAGGTGTAGCTGTCTTTATTGATCAACACATACTTGCCGTTCTGCTGCTCGAATTGCAGATCGATACGCGATAGCGCACGGCCATATTTATCCGGCTCGGTGACAATTACGCCATTGATCAGCTCTTTATCCACTTTGACGTGCATATGCCCAGCCACGATTGCCGCCAATTCCGGATTGGCGCGCGCAATATCCCCCACGCCGGTGCCTGGCCGCTGGTTCTCATTATCGATCCCCATATGCGCTACCAGTACGATCGCATCCACCTGGCTGTGGATCTGCTGGATCACGTTTTTCACCGCCTGTACCGGATCGGTAAATGTCAGGCCATCGATACGATCGGTGCCTTTGGCAAACTCGGCGGTCATCGGCGTATCCATGCCGATAATGCCAATCTTCACCCCTTGCCGTTCAACGATCTTGTAGGAAGGCAAATAAGGCTTACCGCTTTGCCAGAAAATATTGCCCGCCAGCGCAGCCCCTTTAAATTGGCTAATCGGGGTTGCCAGCGCTTTCAAACCAAAATCAAACTCGTGGTTGCCCATCACCCACACGTCGTAATCCAACGCGTTAAATCCGAGGATCATCGGGCTGGTTTGGTCATTCTTGAAGGTTTCGACAAAGTTGCCCTGGATGGTGTCACCAGCATCCACCAGAATCACGTTCGGCTGCTGGGCACGCACCTGGTGCACCTGAGTCGCGATCTGGCTCAGGCTGCCCGCCAGATTTTCGGTATCGGTGGAGTAATCCCAAGGCACAAAGGTGCCATGCAGATCGGAAGTGCCCAGAATGGTGATATTTACCGGTTCAGCGGCCATAACAGAGGTGCTCAAGCAAAGCAGCAAGGACAGAAGCGTCTTTTTCATAATGTGATTTAATCATAGGTAATTGTAATTAAATGGGATTATGCGAGGCACATTCCAAACTTACCAGCAGCATTGCAGAAGGAGCATGGGAAATGTGAGATAGTTCAATGATTGACCAACAACTTTCCCCTTAGCCCGTGAGAGGGCCAGAGTCAGAGGAAATCCGATGGTTAAATAATCTTGCCGCTTTACAGCGGCATATAAATATCGAAACGGTGGTTCTTGGTGGTGGTTGCCGCATGGGCTGGAACATTCGCCAGCGGCGGCGCGTAGTCCGGGCGTTTCACCACGATACGCTTGGTAGCCAGGCGACGAGCCGGTTCAAGCAAACCATCGGCATCATCATCACTGCCCACCAGCGACTGAAACACCCGCATTTCCTTCTTCACCAGCGCACTTTTCTGCTTATGCGGATACATCGGATCGAGATACACCACTTCCGGGCGCGGCTCGAGATCCGCCAGCGCCGTCAGGCTAGAAGCATGCAGCAGCGTCATACGTTCACGCAGCCACGGGCCGATCTCGGGGTCCTGATAACCACGCTGTAAACCGTCGTCCAACAACGCAGCCACCACCGGATTACGCTCCAGCATGCGTACCTGGCAACCGAGCGCCGCCAGCACAAAGGCATCGCGCCCCAGCCCCGCGGTGGCATCCACCACGCTGGGCAGAGTATTGCCCTTAATGCCCACCGCTTTGGCAACCGCTTCACCACGGCCGCCGCCGAAACGCCGCCGGTGCGCCATCGGGCCTGTAACAAAATCAACGTAGATCGCGCCAAGCTTCGGCTCATCGCGCTTGCGCAGTTCCAACCGCTCCGGCGTCAATACCAGCGCCACCAGCGCATCGTCGTCGGAAGTCAGTTGCCAGCGCTGCGTCAGAATAGACAAGGCGCCGGGATCGGCGCCTGCTTCACACAATAAAAACACGCTCACGTGGCGGGTTATCCTTTAATACCGTAATGGCGCAGCATAGCATCCAGCTGCGGTTCACGGCCACGGAAGCGTTTGAACAATTCCATCGGCTCTTCAGAACCGCCGCGCGACAGAATGTTATCCAGGAAGGATTTACCGGTTTGTGCGTTGAAAATCCCCTCTTCCTCAAAGCGCGAGTAGGCATCTGCCGACAGCACTTCCGCCCACAGATAGCTGTAGTAACCCGCCGCGTAGCCACCGGCAAAGATGTGGCTGAAGGCATGTGGGAAACGGCCCCAGCTTGGTGATGGCACGACCGCCACGGTTTTCTTCACGTCAAACAGCGTTGGCAGGATCTGCGCGCCGCTCGAAGGGCTGTATTCTGCGTGCATACGGAAATCGAACAGGCCGAACTCCAACTGGCGCAGGATAAACAGCGCCGCCTGATAGTTTTTCGCTTCCAGCATCTTATCCAGCAAGGCTTTTGGTAGCGGTTCACCGGTTTCAAAGTGGCCGGAGATAAACGCCAGCGCTTCCGGCTCCCAGCACCAGTTTTCCATAAACTGGCTCGGCAGCTCGACCGCATCCCACGGCACACCGTTGATACCAGAGACACCGGCGGTATCGATCTGCGTCAGCATATGGTGCAGGCCGTGACCGAACTCGTGGAACAGGGTGGTGACTTCGTTATGGGTAAACAGCGCCGGTTTATCGCCCAGCGGACGGTTAAAGTTACAGGTGAGGTAAGCCACCGGTTTTTGCAGTTCGCCGTTCGCCTTGCGCAGGCTACCGACGCAGTCGTCCATCCACGCCCCACCGCGTTTGTTCTCACGGGCATACAGATCCAGATAAAAGCTGCCGCGCAGTTCGCCGCTGGCATCGAACAGATCGAAGAAACGCACTTCCGGATGCCAGGTATCCACATCTTTACGCTCTTTGGCGGTAATGCCGTAAATGCGTTTCACCACTTCGAACAGCCCTTCAACCACGCGCTGCTCAGGGAAGTACGGGCGCAGTTGTTCGTCGCTGATGGAGAACAGATGCTGTTTCTGCTTTTCGCCGTAATAGGTAATGTCCCAAGCCTCGAGCTCGTCGACGCCGTAATGCTGCTTGGCAAATGCGCGCAGCTGCGCCAGTTCCTGTTCCGCCTGCGGACGCGCACGCTTGGCCAAATCGTTCAGGAACCCCAGCACCTGCTCCGGGTTTTCTGCCATTTTGGTGGCGAGGGATTTATCAGCATAGCTGGCAAAGCCCAACAGCTGCGCAAGTTCATGGCGCAGCGCCAGCGTTTCTGCCATCACTTCGCTGTTGTCCCATTTACCGGCATTCGGCCCCTGATCGGAAGCCCGAGTAGCAAAGGCGCGGTACATCTCTTCACGCAGCGCCTGACTGTCGGCATAGGTCATGACCGGCAGATAGCTCGGCATGTCCAGCGTCAACAACCAGCCTTCCTGTTCTTTGGCCTGGGCCATCGCCTGCGCTTGCGCCAACGCGCTTTCCGGCAGGCCACTCAGTTCATTAACGTCGGTAATCAGCTTGCTCCAGCCCATGGTGGCATCGAGCACGTTGTTGCTGTAGGTGGAACCCAATTCAGACAGGCGCGCAACGATCTCACCGTAGCGTTTCTGTTTCTCTACCGGCAGGCCAATGCCCGACAGTTCAAAATCACGCAGCGCGTTTTCCACCGATTTACGCTGTGGCGTAGTCAGTTGAGCGAAGCCTGCGCCCTCTTTCAGGCTGCGATACGCCTGATACAAACCTTCGTGCTGGCCCACCCAGGTACCGTATTCAGACAGCAGCGGCAGCGCCTGCTCGTAGGCTTCGCGCAGCTCTGGGCTGTTTTTCACCGCGTTCAAATGGCCAACCGGCGACCAGATGCGTGACAGACGATCGTCAGACTCTGCCAGCGGCTGACACAGGTTTTCCCAGGTAAACTGCCCCGGTTGAGCGACCACGCGCTCCACCGCAGCACGGCAGTCAGCCAACGCGGATTGCACCGCAGGCACGATATCTTCAGGGCGAATCGCCGAAAATGGCGGCAGGGAAAACGGGGTCAGCAACGGATTGGTCATAAGGGCAGTCCTGATTGGCGTTGTGGGCCGGATGCGGACATCAGGCCGAGTAAATACGAATGTCTTACTAACATGGTGCCAAATGACAGGAAAATCAATGGCGGCGATTGAGGGAAAGTGCCATTAGGGGGCATAGGGTCTTTTATACCGAACCCATCATCAGGCAAAGGCAACGCATTTCACTTTTTCTCAGCCAGACAGTTTATACTGTGCGGATTATCAGCCTTTACTCAGCTTGCTCCATCTGGAGCACAAGGAATGACCAGACGCCATGTTAAGTTACCGCCACAGTTTTCACGCTGGCAACCACGCCGACGTGCTCAAGCACACCGTTCAGAGCCTGATCATTGAAGCGCTGAAAGAAAAAGAGAAACCGCTGCTGTATCTGGATACCCACTCCGGTGCCGGGCGTTATCAACTGAGCGGTGAACACGCCGAGCGCACCGGGGAATACCTGGAGGGCATCGGCCTGCTGTGGCAGCGTGACGATCTGCCGGAAGAGTTGGCGGCTTACATGAGCGTGGTACACAACTTCAACCGTTCGGGCACCCTGCGTTACTACCCGGGTTCACCGCTGATTGCCCGCCAGTTGCTGCGCCCGCAGGATAAAATCCATCTCACCGAACTGCACCCGAGCGATTACCCGCTGCTGCGCAGTGAATTCCAGAAAGATGAACGCGCCAAAGTTCAGCGTGCCGATGGCTACCAACAGATCAGATCCCAATTACCACCGCTATCACGCCGTGGTCTGATCCTGATGGATCCACCGTATGAGATGAAAACCGATTATCAGGACGTGGTGAAAGGCATTCAGGAAGGTTACAAACGGTTCGCCACCGGCACCTATGCGCTTTGGTATCCGGTGGTACTGCGCCAACAGATCAAACGCATGCTGAAAGAGCTGGAAGCGACCGGTATTCGCCGCATCCTGCAGATCGAACTGGCGGTCAAACCCGACAGCGATCAGCGCGGCATGACCGCTTCCGGCATGATCGTGATTAACCCGCCGTGGAAGCTGGAGCAACAGATGAACAACGTGCTGCCGTGGTTGCACAAGGTGCTGGTACCGTCCGGTATCGGCCACCATCTGGTGAACTGGGTGGTTCCCGAGTAATCCCCAGCATGGCCGCCTGCCTGGGCGGCTATCTCTCCTCTGTAAACCTGCCCCGCTCTCTTCTATTTACCGACCAGCACCACTTTAATGCCGCTCTTGCGTAGTCCCTCGAGGCTTTCCGCTGAAATATCGCTGTCGGTGATCACCATGTGAACACGTTGTATATCAATGATTTTATGCAAACTGGAGCGATCGAACTTGCTGGAATCGGTCACCACAATGATCCGCTCAGCTACCTCACACATACGGCGGTTAAGGCGCGCTTCATCCTCATTATGGGTGCTGACACCCCGTTCCAGATCAATCGCGTCAACGCCCAGAAACAGCATATCGAAATGGTAGTTCTGCAACGACTGATCGGCCTGATCGCCATAAAACGACAGGGATTGGCGGCGTAAATGCCCACCGGTCATCAGCAGCTCAACGCCTTCCGCTTCCAGCAGCGCATTGGCGACGTTCATACCATTCGTCATGGCAATCACCTCTTTATGCTGGCGCATGAGGCGTGCGATCTCATACGTGGTGGTTCCCGAATCGAGGATCACTCGGTGGCCAGGCTTGATCAACTCTACCGCGACGCGCGCAATGCTCCGCTTCAGGGAGGTATTCAGGGAGCTTTTATCTTCTAGCGAAGGCTCCACCGGAGGGGTGGATGGATCGCATATCAGCGCACCACCATAAGCACGTACCGCAATCCCCTGTTTTTCCAGAAACGCCAGATCGTTACGGATAGTGACGGTAGAAACGCTGAAAAAAGCCGATAAGTCATTGACCTGTACGCTGCCCTGCTGACGTAGACGCTGAATGATCTGTTCGCGTCTCTCGCTGGTACCAATGACACGTTTATCGGTAACGGAATCGCTGTTATGCATAAGAGATCCTTTCATAAAATCCTTTGTTTCATTTCGTTTTGCCTATTAATACCTTTCTTTAAATGGAAAGCAAGCCCTGCCCTTATTCGCTTTCATCGGCTTAATTTCGTCAAAAACTTTCGTTTCATACCTTTTGTGAAACAGATCGCAACTTCACTATCCTTCTCTTTATTTTAACTTTACGTTAAAGCAGTATCAACAGACACAAATCGAAAGATATTGCACAAAAAAACCGATACGGAGAAGAAAGTGAAACATTTAATCGAGTTTGTGGCCCACCATAAACAGGACAAGTGCTTCGGCATCTTTGCGGTCTGCTCCGCTCACCCGCTGGTGCTTGAAGCCGCCATGCGGCATGCAAAAGAAGCAAACTCAACCCTGCTGATCGAAGCCACCTCAAACCAGGTTGATCAATACGGTGGCTACACCGGTATGATGCCCACCGACTTCCGCCGTTTCGTTCTGCAACTGGCAGATAAACAACATTTTCCTTACCAACAGCTGATCCTTGGCGGCGACCACCTTGGCCCGAACCGCTGGCAAAGCCAACCCGCCGCAGAAGCCATGGCCAAGGCCGATGAGCTGATTCGCAGCTATGTGAGCGCCGGGTTCAAAAAAATCCATCTCGATTGCAGCATGTCCTGCGCCGACGATCCGGTGCCGCTCACCGATGCGATCGTTGCCGAACGCGCAGCCCGGTTAGCACGGATCGCCGAGCAAACCTGCACTGCGCAGTTTGGCGAGTCCGATCTGGTTTACGTTATCGGCACCGAAGTGCCGGTGCCCGGTGGCGCTCATGAAACGCTGTCAGCATTAGCCGTCACCACGCCGCAGGCGGCAAAAACCACGCTTGAAGCCCATCATCATGCCCTGGAGCAGCAGGGCCTGAGCGATATCTGGCCGCGCATTATCGGGCTGGTGGTACAGCCGGGCGTTGAGTTCGACCATACGCAAGTTATTGATTTTCAGCCGCAGAAGGCGCTGGCGCTGAGCCAGATGATTGAAGCGTCTGACACTATGGTGTTTGAAGCCCACTCCACCGATTACCAGACCCCGCTTGCCCTACAGCAACTGGTTCAGCACCACTTCGCGATCCTGAAAGTCGGCCCGGCGCTCACCTTTGCCCTGCGCGAAGCGCTATTTTCACTGGCGGCCATTGAACGGGAGTTACGCCCGGCGCATCAATGCTCGGGGCTGCGCGATGTACTCGAAAGCGTGATGCAGGATCACCCGCAATATTGGCAACAGCACTATCAGGGTAACGGCGAAGCATTACGCCTGGCGCGCGGCTACAGCTATTCCGATCGCGTGCGCTACTACTGGCCCGATCGGGATATCGACGGTGCCTATGACCGCATGGTCAGCAACCTGGCAAACGAACCGATCCCGCTGCCGCTGATCAGCCAATACCTGCCGCTGCAATATGCCAAAGTTCGTGAAGGGCTGCTTGCCGCCACGCCACACGAGCTGATTATCGACCATATCCAGGACGTGCTGCGCCAATACCATGCTGCCTGCCTGGGTAAATCATCCTCTATTTAACACAATGATAATAAGGGAAAAAAATGCCAAACATTGTATTAAGCCGCATTGATGAACGCCTGATCCATGGTCAGGTTGGCGTGCAGTGGGTCGGGTTTGCCGGGGCCAATCTGGTGCTGGTGGCCAACGATGAAGTCGCGGAAGACGCTGTGCAGCAAAACCTGATGGAGATGGTACTCGCCGAAGGGATTGCCGTGCGTTTCTGGCCGCTACAGAAGGTGATCGACAACATTCACCGCGCTGCCGATCGCCAGAAAATCCTGTTGGTTTGCAAGAGCCCGCAAGATTTCCTCACCCTGGTACAAGGCAACGTGCCGCTGGAGCGTATCAACGTCGGCAACATGCACTACGCCGATGGTAAGAAACAAATCGCCAAAACCGTCTCTGTAGACGATCGGGACATTGCCGCCTTCAACGGCCTGAAAGATGCCGGTGTGGAATGCTTTGTTCAGGGTGTTCCCACAGAAGCGGCTCAGGATCTCTACAAACTTCTCTGAGGTATTTGTTATGGAAATCAGCTTATTACAAGCGGTAGCGCTGGGCATACTGGCCTTTATTGCCGGGCTGGATATGTTCAACGGCCTGACGCACATGCACCGCCCGGTAGTTCTGGGCCCGCTGGTTGGCCTGATCCTGGGTGACCTGCATACCGGTATTTTAACCGGCGGTACGCTGGAACTGGTGTGGATGGGCCTGGCACCGCTGGCTGGTGCGCAACCGCCCAACGTGATTATCGGCACCATCGTCGGCACCACCTTTGCCATCACCACCGGGGTAAAACCGGAAGTAGCCGTCGGGGTGGCGGTGCCGTTCGCCGTGGCGGTGCAAATGGGGATTACCTTCCTGTTCTCCATTATGTCCGGCGTGATGGCGCGAGCCGATCGCATGGCGGCGAATGCCGATGCCGACGGCATTGAGCGCATTAACTACATGGCGCTGCTGGTGCTCGGCATCTTCTACTTCCTCTGCGCCTTCCTGCCCATCTATTTCGGTGCCGAGCACGCGAAGTCGGTCATTGACGTGCTGCCTGCGCGGCTGATCGACGGCCTCGGTGTAGCAGGTGGCATCATGCCAGCCATCGGCTTTGCCGTGCTGCTGAAAATCATGATGAAAAACGCATACATCCCCTATTTCATTCTCGGCTTCGTTGGCGCTGCCTGGCTGAAACTGCCGGTGCTGGCGATTGCCGCCGCCGCGCTTGCCATGGCTCTGATGGAGTTGATGCGTAAGGACCCGACCCCACCGCAACCTTCCCGCGCACAGCAAGAGGAATTCGAAGATGGCATCTGATACCCAAACTCTGCCGCAAACCGACGGGCAAGAAACGCTGCTCACCGACGGCAACGACAGCATCTATGAAGATCAGACAGTTGGCGTGGAACTGACCAAGAAAGACATCAACCGCGTAGCGTGGCGTTCTATGCTGCTACAGGCGTCGTTCAACTACGAGCGTATGCAGGCTTGCGGCTGGCTGTACGGCCTGCTGCCCGCGTTGAAGAAGATCCACACCAACAAACGCGATCTGGCGCGGGCGATGAAAGGCCATATGGGGTTCTTCAATACCCACCCGTTCCTGGTCACCTTTGTGATTGGCATTATCTTGGCAATGGAGCGTTCCAAACAGGATGTGAACAGTATCCAGAGCACCAAAATTGCCGTCGGCGCACCGCTTGGCGGGATTGGTGATGCCATGTTCTGGCTCACCCTGCTGCCGATCTGTGGCGGCATCGGTGCCAGCTTGGCGCTACAAGGTTCGATCCTCGGCGCGGTGGTATTTATGGTGATGTTTAACGTCGTCCACCTCGGGCTGCGTTTCGGGCTTGCCCACTATGCTTACCGCAAAGGGGTCGCGGCAATCCCGCTGATTAAAGCCAACACCCGGAAAGTCGGCCACGCTGCTTCCATCGTTGGGATGACGGTGATCGGTGCGCTGGTGGCGACCTACGTTCGTCTCACCACCACGCTGGAAATCACCGCGGGCGATGCGGTAGTGAAACTGCAAACCGACGTGATCGACAAACTGATGCCTGCCTTTTTGCCGCTGGTCTACACCCTGCTGATGTACGCCCTGGTGCGTCGCGGCTGGAGCCCGCTGCGGCTGATCGGCATCACCGTGCTGCTGGGCATTGTCGGGAAGTTTGGCCACTTCCTGTAACCCACGGAAAACGAGAGGAGAGCACATGTTAAGCATCATTCTTAGCGGCCACGGTGGGTTTGCCAGCGGGCTGGAACAGGCGATGAAACAGATCCTTGGCGAGCAGCCACAGATTATTGCCATCGACTTTCCTGAAAGCTCCACCACCGCGCTGCTGAAAAGCCAATTCGAACAGGCGATAGCCCAGCTTGATGAAAGTGAAGGGCTGATATTTTTAACCGACCTGCTGGGTGGCACCCCGTTCCGCGTGGCCTCAACGCTGGCACTGCAAAAACCGGGGCGCGAAGTGATCACCGGCATCAACCTGCAATTGCTGTTGGAAATGGTGCTGGAACGCGATGGGCTGAGCAGTAAAGAGTTTCGCCTGATGGCACTGGAGTGCGGGCACCGTGGCTTAACCAGTCTGGTAGACGAAATGGGGCACGAGCGCGCAACCGAAGTGGCTGAAGAGGGGATATGACCCCTTTCACTTCCCTCTCTTAGGTCTGTGGCCCGTTAGCGCACAGGCCTTTCTTTTCCTTTTCCTTAAATCTGACTACTGCCCGCTAACTGCGCAAGAAGTCGATAAATAAAAAGAAAAAACCTATTCATAAGGCCGATCACAAACTATGTTTTATTTCCTTTTCTTTGTTGATCTTCCTTTTCGTTTTCTATAGATTTTATTTAAGCATAAAGTTGACGCAACGAAACGAAAGGCTGCCACATTCTGCTTTGTGCTCCCCGTTGAATATGCATTGCTAAGGACTGAGTTATGAGCAAAACCCACACTTCCGGCACCTCAACCTGGACTGAAAAAGAGATCCGCCAACAACCGGCAAGCTGGATTAAATCACTGAAAAATATCGAGAGCCTGCGTAGCAGCATTGCGGCTTTCCTGGCACCTCTGCTTCAGAATAATGATCTGAAGATCGTCCTGACCGGCGCGGGCACCTCTGCATTTATCGGTGACATGATTGCCCCTTGGCTTGCACGCCACACCGGCAAGAACGTGGTTGCCGTACCAACCACCGATCTGGTCACCAACCCTGTTGATTATCTGTACGCCGAACAGCCGACGCTGCTGGTCTCTTTCGCGCGCTCCGGCAATAGCCCGGAAAGCGTCGCAGCGGTTGATTTAGCTAACCAAATCGTCCGGCACTGCCACCATCTGGTGATTACCTGCAACGAAGCGGGCAGCCTGTATAACAACGCCACCCACAGCGATAATGCGCTGGCGCTGCTGATGCCAGCAGAAACCCACGATCGCGGCTTCGCCATGACCAGCAGTATCACCACCATGATGGCCAGTTGCCTGGCGGTCTTTGCTGCCGATGTCATCAACAGCGCAACTTTCCAAGATGTGGCCACGCGCTGCGAACACATTATCGCTTCACAGGGCAATTTCAGCGCTGCCGTGTTTGGCGATCTGCCCTTCAAACGCATCGTCTACCTCGGTAGCGGCGGGCTGCAAGGCGCTGCGCGCGAAGCCGCGCTGAAAGTGCTTGAGCTGACCGCAGGCAAACTGGCGGCGTTTTACGACTCCCCAACCGGCTTCCGCCACGGCCCGAAATCGCTGGTTAACGACGAAACGCTGGTGGTGGTGATGGTGTCTAGCCATCCTTACACCCGCCAGTACGACCTGGACCTACTCGCCGAACTGCGCCGTGACCAGCAGGCGATGCGCGTGGTGGCGATCGCTGCAACCACCAGCGCGGAAATTGAAGCTGGGCCGCATATTCTGCTGCCAACGGCACGCGAGTTCCTCGATGTCGAACAGGCATTCTGCTTCCTGATGTACGCGCAAATCTTTGCGCTGACCGAATCCATTAAAGCAGGCATCACCCCAGATACCCCTTCCGCCAGCGGTACGGTAAACCGCGTGGTGAAAGGCGTGGTTATTCACCCCTGGAAAGGCTGAGAGGATTACCCCATGAGCATTATCTCCACCAAGTATCTGCTGCAAGACGCTCAGGCCAGAGGCTACGCCGTGCCCGCATTCAACATCCACAATGCGGAAACCATTCAGGCGATCCTCGAGGTCTGCCAAGAGATGCAATCCCCGGTGATCCTGGCGGGCACGCCGGGCACCTTCAAGCATATTGCCTTCAGCGAGATCTACGCGCTGTGCGAAGCCTACTCAGAAAGCTACAACATGCCGTTTGCGCTGCACCTCGATCACCACGAATCCCTCGACGATATCAGTAGCAAGGTGAGAGCAGGGGTGCGCAGCGCCATGATCGATGGCAGCCACTTCCCGTTTGCCGAAAACGTTAAGCTGGTGAAGTCGGTAGTGGACTTCTGCCATCGCTACGATTGCAGCGTCGAAGCTGAGCTAGGCCGTCTCGGCGGCGTAGAAGACGATATGGATGTCGATGAAGAAAGCGCGTTTTTGACCGATCCGCAGGAAGCCTGCCGTTTTGCCGCTCTGACCGGGGTCGACAGCCTTGCCGTCGCCATCGGCACCGCCCACGGCCTGTACAGCAAACGCCCGAAGATTGATTTCAAACGCCTGGCGGAGATCCGCGAAATCGTTGCCATCCCGCTGGTGCTGCACGGTGCGAGCGACGTGCCGGACGAGTTCGTGCGCCGCGCCATTGAGCTTGGCGTCTGCAAAGTGAATGTCGCCACTGAACTGAAAATTGCGTTCGCCGCCGCGGTGAAAAAATGGTTTGCCGATAATCCGCACGGTAATGACCCACGCTACTACATGCGCGTCGGTATGGATGCAATGAAAGACGTAGTGCGCAGCAAAATCACCGTGTGTGGCTCGGCTGACAAACTTATCCAGCAAGCCTGCACTGCACAATGAATAGAGAGAAAAAGGATCTTCTGATGAAAACCATGATCAAGAGCTCGTTACTGTTTCTGCTCGTCAGCAATGCCGCTTTCGCCGCCCAACATCAGTTGAATAACGCCAAGATCGCCATCTCGTTTGATGACAGCAACTCAGCAGTGGTGGTCAAGGATAAAGGTTCTGCCCATCAGCTTGCGCCCAATGAGCTGTTCTTTCTCACCCTGCCGGATGAACGCGTGATCCACGCTGCCGATTTTAAAATCAAGCATGTTCAGCAGAAAGGCGATGCCATCCATATCGATTATGATCACAAGGACTTCGCCGTCAGCGTGGTGTTGAATGTGCTGAAAGGCAAATACGCCAGCATCGACTATACCCTACAGGCGAAGGGTCAACCGCAGGACGTGGCGAAAATCACCTTCTTCCCCACCAAAGGCAAGTCACAAGCCCCTTATGTGGATGGAGCGATTAACAGTTCGCCTATTATCGCCGACAGCTTCTTTATGCTGCCGAATAAGCCCATCATCAACACTTACGCCTATGAGACCACCACTAACCTCAACGTCGAACTCAAAACGCCGATCAAAACCGATGCCCCGGTCAGTTACACCCTGTATTTCGGTACCTTTGATGAACTGAGCCAACTGCGCCGCAGCGTTAATCAGTTTGTTAACGTCATGCGTCCGCGCCCGTACCAGCCCTATCTGCACTACAACAGCTGGATGGATATCGGCTTTTTCACCACCTATACCGAGCAAGAAGTGCTCAACCGGATGGACGCTTATGCCAACGAGCTGATCAAAAAGCGTGGCGTAAAACTGGACGGCTTCCTGCTGGATGATGGCTGGGACGATCGCACCGGTAAATGGCTGTTTGGCCCAGCGTTCAAAGACGGTTTTGGCGTGGTGAAAGCCAAAGCCGACGGCCTGCATACGTCGGTTGGTCTGTGGCTTTCGCCGTGGGGCGGCTACAACAAACCGCGCGATATCCGCGTCTCTCACGCCAAAGAGAATGGCTTTGAAACCGTGGACGGCAAATTCGCCCTCTCCGGCCCGAACTATTTCCATAACTTTAACCAACAGATCGGTAAGCTGATCAAAGACGAGCACATCACCTCGTTCAAGCTGGACGGCATGGGCAACGCCAACTCGTACATTAAAGGCAGCCAGTTCGCCTCCGACTTTGACGCCTCTATTGAGCTGATTAAAAACATGCGCGAGGCCAACAAAGACCTGTTTATCAACCTGACCACCGGCACCAATGCCAGCCCGTCGTGGCTGTTCTACGCCGACTCCATCTGGCGCCAGGGCGATGATATCAACGTCTACGGCAAAGGCTCACCGGCGCAGCAGTGGATGACCTACCGCGATGCCGAAACCTACCGCTCCATCGTGAGAAAAGGCCCGCTCTTCCCGCTCAACTCGCTGATGTATCACGGCATTGTCAGCGCAGAGAACGCCTACTTTGGCTTGGAGAAAGTACAAACCGACAGCGACTTTGCCGATCAGGCGTGGAGCTATTTCGCCACCGGCACTCAATTGCAGGAGATGTACATCACGCCATCGATGCTGAACAGCGCCAAGTGGGATGCGTTGGCTGAAGCGGCTAAATGGGCGCGGGCAAACAGCGATGTGCTGGTCGATACCCACTGGATTGGTGGCGATCCGACATTGTTGGAAGCTTACGGCTGGGCGTCGTGGAATAAAGATAAGGCGGTGTTTGCACTGCGTAATCCATCAGACAAGGAGCAAAGCTACTATCTGGACTTGACCAAGAGCTTTGAAGTGCCGAACGGTGAAACCACCCGCTTTGCGCTGAAGCCAGTTTACGGCAATAACGCAACCTTGCCGGCAAACTACAGCCAGCCAGTGGTGGTCACGCTGAAACCACTGGAAACGCTGGTGATGGAGGCGGCACCGGTTAAATAACCCTTATGATTTATTTCAGTCGCTAACACGTTGTATTCATTACGTTGCAGGGGATACCGCCCCCTGCAACTCGCATTATTTTGGGTATAGAGCATATCCTTTGCTTCTGATTACGTGATTTGTTAAATTTCATGACATTAATTTTAAGCTGTCATTTAACCTTGCTATGCGGAAAGTGTAATTGCTTAGCAACTAAAATTATATAATGGTCCCGTGAGTCAATGAAAGATAGTCATCAATAATTGACGAGTGTCCTGACGAAGGTGGTAATACCCCCTGCATGACTCCCACAAGGCCATCAACCTGTGCAATATTTAATGACTCCCCATCAGCAGTATTTATGCTCTCTAATTTACCATTACTAAAAGTAGACCCATTATCAAACCAATGATGTATCGTTATACTGTCAGAAGAGTCTAGTATTGAAATAAGCAGGTTGTCACTATCACCAGAGAAACCTTTGGTGCGACTGAACCAAAGCTGGTCTGCATCAATGTTATTTAAAATCAAGGTATCTGTATCACCCTTGCCAGAGGTATCGTTATTGTACTCCCAGATGATATCCTTCCCGTCACCTTTGTTAAAAATATAGGTATCGCTACCTTTAAAACCTTGTAACGTATCATTCCCCTTACCGCCTATGAGGATATCATTGGCGTAGATGCTGCCACTGATTGAGTTGTTTAATTCGTTCCCAATCAACGTTGCATGAGCGTTATTTGCTGTTAGCATCGTATTCGCTCTGAAATTTTCGACATTGGCAGGCAGATAAAAAGTTGTGTTGGTTTGAATACCACCTAAAAGCTCAATAGTATCGGATGCCCCACCGTTTTTATCTTCAAAAATCTCATAGCTGGCATTGGTTGCACCTATTACATATTTATCATTACCACTGCCACCGTAAAGATAGTTAATGCTATTACTCGCTATATAAAGAGAGTCATTTCCATCACCACCATTTAGTGTTTTAACTCCTGCACCACCGTAGAGAATATCATTACCTTCTCCACCGTAAAGTACATCGTTACCTATACCGCTATAGAGCGTATCATTACCTTTGCCACCATAAAGCGTATCGTTCCCATTATTCCCTTTAATGACATTATTTAATTCATTACCATATATGGTGTCATTACCTTGTGTTCCATTGGCATTTTCTATATTTGCACCATAAGCAATGCCAATAGCATGGGTTCCATCATAGCTTATTGAATTCAAGTATGACTTAACAGGAGCAAGCTTAGGGACTTCAACATAGATTGAACTTCTGGTGCCCCCATTAAGATCGATGACTGACCCAAGACTGAATGCACTGAAATCAAGCGTGTCATTGCCCCCGCCATCCCAGATGGTATCAAAGAAATTCAGCTTATCGGGTGTATATTTATAGGTAGTATTATCAGCATTGAAGTGAGTATTTTTACCATAAATATATTGTAAGGCTTGAATATCAAGAATACCGTAACTGATGGTTTGTGCCTCACCCAGATACCCCCCCTTAGCGTTATACAAGGCCGTTCTTTCCTGCGGATAGTGTAAAGAGTTCCGTATTTGATTATACGACATAAGAGTATCTAGGAGTGTAACATCAGTGAGGTTGCTTACCTCACTCCATTGCCCATTAACCTTGACTTGAGTATGACTGAGCCCCATCGCGTGGCCGATTTCGTGTGCGGCGATATAAAATGAGGGTGGAACAGTGACACCATTAGGAGGATCGATTTTGAATACCAGGGTGCTAACATTATTAATACGAGTGCTTATTCCTGCAGCCCTGAAATTGAGCTCATTGCTCGCCATGAAGCGCAGATCACCCATTTCATTTTTACTTTCATCAACCTCTTTAAAGGTGACATTGGCAAAAGTGCTGAGATTGTTCAATGACTTCCTGATCAAGTCATTGTAAGGATTATCTGCTGGAATAGGGATGTAGGTGGTTCCAAACTCTGTGTTGGGTACAGGGTAAGTATATGAGGTTTTGGCCATACTCCATGTATAGGTATTGCCACCATTACCAGGCAACGCCTTGTATTGTCTCAAAATAAAATCAATATTAGGGTTTCCGCTTAAGGGTAATTTTACATTTTCCATAAAATGTCCTCTTAGATGCTTTAAAATATTAACCCTTGCAGTGATGTCTTTGATATTTACTTTAAAAAAGACTTCCATGTATCAGTAAATATCCTGCAATCGGCCAGGATATTGAGTTGATATCTAAACTAATACGGGAAATATGCGAGAGAATATTGTTAACCACCTACTGCGCTGACATCCACTTTCAATGTAATTTTTTTACCTCGGTCATTTTTATATAGTTAACCTGAAAGTCAAAGTCAAATTCAAGCTCAAAAAAACCACTTTTATAGTCTTTTACTTAGGTTTTCTAGGTTAGTCTTATGACTCGAATCATTCTGCCCACGCTCCCCCTAATCCGCACAGGCAGGGGCAGTGACAACCTGACGATACCGTTGGTTCAGCAACACCGCGTTGAGTCACTTCTTCTACATCTGGCAGGAGCCCAAACCTCTGCCTATCACAGCCATTGACGCAATCTTTGCGACAACCCCCCGTCAGGCGTTAAACTCTACCTCTTCGAATCACACAACTCATGGAAACCCCAGATGACGAAACATTACGATTATCTAGCAATTGGCGGCGGCAGCGGCGGTATCGCATCGATCAACCGGGCGGCCATGTATGGCCAGAAATGCGCACTGATTGAAGCCAAAGAGCTGGGCGGCACCTGCGTTAACGTGGGTTGTGTACCGAAAAAGGTCATGTGGCATGCAGCACAGATCGCCGAAGCTATCCATCAGTACGGCCCTGACTACGGTTTTGATACCACCGTCAACGCGTTTGACTGGAAGAAGCTGGTGGCTAACCGTACCGCGTACATTGACCGCATCCATAATTCCTACGACAACGTGCTGGGTAAAAACAAGGTTGATGTGATCAAAGGTTTTGCCCGTTTCGTTGACGCGCACACGGTAGAAGTTAATGGCGAAACCATCACTGCCGATCATATCCTGATCGCTACCGGCGGCCGCCCGAGCCACCCGACGATTCCTGGTGCAGAATACGGCATCGATTCCGACGGCTTCTTCGAGCTGGACGCGATGCCGAAACGCGTCGCTGTGGTGGGTGCAGGTTACATCGCGGTGGAAATTGCCGGGGTGATGAACGCGCTGGGAGCGGAAACCCATCTGTTCGTGCGTAAACATGCGCCGCTGCGCAGCTTTGATCCGATGATTGTAGAAACGCTGGTTGAGGTGATGAACACCGAAGGGCCGCAACTGCACACCGAATCGATTCCAAAAGCCATCGTTAAAAACGCCGATGGCAGCCTGACGCTGCAATTGGAGAACGGTAAAGAGTTCATCGTCGACAGCCTGGTGTGGGCGATTGGCCGCGAACCGGCCACCGACAGCCTGAACCTGGCGGCTTCCGGGGTGAAAACCAACGCCAAAGGTTACATCGAGGTCGATAAATTCCAGAACACCAACGTGAAAGGCGTCTATGCCGTTGGCGACAACACCGGTGCGGTTGAGCTGACCCCGGTGGCGGTTGCCGCAGGCCGTCGCCTGTCTGAACGCTTGTTCAACAACAAGCCGGACGAGCATCTGGATTACAGCAATATCGCCACCGTGGTATTCAGCCATCCACCGATCGGCACTATTGGCCTGACCGAGCCGCAGGCGAAAGAGCAGTTCGGCGAAGATAACGTGAAGGTCTACAAATCCGCCTTTACCGCTATGTACAGCGCGGTAACCCAGCATCGCCAGCCGTGCCGCATGAAGCTGGTGTGCGTGGGTGCAGAAGAGAAGATCGTCGGCCTGCACGGCATCGGCTTCGGCATGGACGAGATCCTGCAAGGTTTCGCCGTGGCGATCAAAATGGGCGCGACCAAGAAAGATTTCGACAACACCGTGGCGATCCACCCAACCGCAGCGGAAGAGTTTGTGACCATGCGCTAACAGGTCGCCTTTTATCGAATGCCATTATCCAGGCCAGGTGCAAGCGCATCTGGCCTTTTTACTTCTGAAGATGCTCCACGCAGTTCACAGACAGGATCCCGGCTTTTCTATATTCTCAACTACAGGGTTCCAGACGCGACGTTGAGATGCCATAGTGAACAGCTTTGACCTGTCATTGTTAAAATATATCCAGGAACACAGCCCGGTATTAATCGAGGATGTCACGTCCAGATTTGGCAAAACTACCTCGACGCTCAAGCGAGCGATGAAAGAGATTAACGAGCTGCTTGAACCTGCCTACCACCTGCACCTAGATGGGCAGTCGATCGTCACGGCCATTACCTATCGGGAATATATTGCCTTACTGGAACATATTCCGTTTAACCGCTATATCACCACCGCCGAGGAACGTATTAAGGATCTCAGCGTGGCAATGTGTTTGCAGGAGGTGGTGAATAAAAGCGAATACTACCGCAAGTTCAACGTCAGCCCTACCACGCTCAAAAACGATAATCAGGCGCTGTCGGCGTTTTTACAGGCCAACCGCCTCAGTGTGACTACCATTCCCAAACAGGGATCGCGGCTGGACGGCGACGAAATTCTGCTACGCATCGCGGTCTGTCTGACCATCCTCAAAACGGTGGAAATTGGCGAAGATCACCTGCTGGTACCGCACAAAGCCAATGAGCCGATTAATCGCTCCATTGCCACACAGTTTTTACGCGAGTGTCAGCAGGAAATTCGCGCCGCTGCCGAGCTTTATCAGCAACGGCTCAGCCGCATGATTACGCTGGGCTACAACAGCAAAAAATACTTTCTGGTGTATATGAGCATTGCGCTGCACCGGATGCGGCGCGGGCATGGTATCACTGGCAGCGCTAACCTTAGCTTTATTCAGTCCTGCGATTTTGCGCTGCTCGGCAGTGAACATGAAGATCGCTTTCTCGATCTGCTGATTTCCTCACTGACCTCTACCTGGCGGCCGTTCGACGTCTACGATCCCACGCTGATAACGCTCGTTAAGCGTCTGTGTGACTATATTTCCCCGCTGTTGAGAGCAGAGATACACAACGCGTCGCCGTTCTTTGCCGAGGTTTATCAGTTCATCTATGCGACCATCGTACAAAGCCGGTTCAATTTATATTTTGACGACAAAAAGCTGCATCAGGTGCAGACCCGGCAGGCCCTGCTCTATCAGGGCGTGGCTGAAGCCACTGCGCCCATCGCCCAGCACTATCACACCACCTTTTCGAACGTGCATCTGTCGACGCTGGTGTTGATCCTGAAAAAATACGAACTGCAAAACCGCATCCACAGTGAATATAAACAGCGCGTGATTATCGTTACCAATTCGTCGGAAAGTAAGGTCGGTTATTTTAAAGAGGTGCTGAAATCGCACTTCCATATTGAGATTGTCGGCTGCGTCAATATCAATGAATTACACACGCTGGAACAGATCCCTTTTGATTTGCTGATTACCTTCACCAATAAAATCTCCAGCTATCTGAAGTATTATCAGTTAGATTACATTAAGGTGAATTTCTATCTGACCCGCGATGATATCTCGCTGCTGGGTAAGCACGGGCTTTCTCGTGCGAAAAAGAAGATCCCCGCAGAGGCGTTTATTCAGGAAACCGCAGGATTGGATCGTCAGCAACTGCGTGCGCTGTTAGAGCAGAAATACCCCGACTTTTTCATTTAAAACGGAACGGCCGCTGAATATTGGCCGTTCCGTTTCGTATCAATGTCAGAAGTCGATTTTTAATTTGGCATAAAAACCGTTTGAGGTGACATCGCTATTATATGCGCCGGTATAGGAGATGCCGAACGTAGCCGCGTTGTTGAGCTTGGTTTCAATACCCAAACCTACGCCAACCAGATTAGACAATTTGCCACCTTGGATTTTAGCTACTCCGCTATCGGCCAGGCGCATCGTCGCTTCCGGTGTGGTGTCACCAAAGAAGTGCATGCCATAAAGATCGCCTTTCACTGCCATCTTCATTTCACCCAAGGTAAACGGCAGCGCAGCGCGGGCACCAAGCGTGGTGACCTGTAGATCCTGGTTAGCAACGTCGGTGGTAAACTGCATATTGTTAACCGTTTCAACATAGCCATCGGATTTAATATGCAGCCAACTGAAACCGGCATACGGCTCAATGGAATAAGTGTCCGTCGTCAATCCTGAATAGGCCGCTTCGGCAAACAGCTGGGTAATATCCACATTCGGGGAAACTGAATTTCTGCTCACTTGATCGCCAACCCGCAAAGTACGATTGGCATCACGATTTTGCCGGGTGTGCATCGCACCATAATTCAGTGAAGCCACATCGGTGAGGTTGGAAACACCGTACACCCCAAAGTGCAGATCATCGCTGTCGATTCTACTCTGCCTATTCCCTTTAAAATCGGTGCTGCCCGCGCCGAAATACAGGCCCAGTTTGGTGCTAGCGCTGGCATCAATTTCACCACCGATTAAAGCCGCAAAGAAATCGACGTCCATGCTGGATTGGCCGTAATCCACCTTGGACCAGCTCCCGATCGGCGCAACCCAAAGGCGGCCTGCACCATCAGCGGTTTCAACATAGCGGCCACCGCCCACGCCAACGGCCTGATCCTTAATCACGCGCGACAAAGTCATTGAATTAACAATGCTGGCATTTTGCGTATTCAGGTACATATCATTGCCAAGTGAATCATGAGTATTACGAACCTCATCGCCAGACGCCATTAACAGGCTATCGAACAGCGCACCAGAACCGCTGCCTTCAATCGCTTGACCAATAGACCGACCATTGTGGCTTGATGCATAAGAGGCAAAGGTCACGTCCTTATTACGGCCAAAGCTGGCAGTGAGCGAATTGCCGGAGATATCGACATCGGTTTTGAAGAACGCATACTGAGGTGTGGCGATGGCTTTATCAGCCCCGGTTAACCTATCCGCCGTGACGGTTCCGCTAACCACGGTGCCATGATTAAACACCTCTTCGAACACGTCTTTATTGGTGGAGCCCACCGTAATCATCGAGCCGTTATTAAAGGTTAGCTCGCCTACGTTGACGCTTTCACCCGTGCTGACCACATAAGTCCCACCCGCATTAACGGCAATATTCGCCTTATGACTTTCGGTTGAGGCCAGTTCACCCTTCAGCGTAAAGGTATCGTTATAGCGGGCGATAACACCGAACTTACCGCCGTTGACCGCCACGGTTCCGCTGCCAAATGACTCCGTGAAACCATACAGTTCGCCCTGATCCACGCGGGTGCCGCCCTGATAGGTATTATCGCCAGTCATGATCAGCGTACCTGCGCCGAGCTTAACCAGAGAACCGGTATAGAGATCGGCATCAATCCTGGCCTGAATAGCCGCAGCACGCTGGCTGTAATAGTCTTGTCGCCACTGTTCAGCATCCGCCAGGCTCACGATGTGATCCGTCGGATCGCTGTTACCGTCATTGACCTCGAAGCTGTTGCCTAACTCATAGGCTCCGCCCGCCGCGATGCCCTGCGCTTGGTAGTTCTCGAGCCAGGCCAGATCTTCCTGTTCACGCGCATCCAGCGCTTGCTGGCTGATATTATTGCTCCAGACATCAAGCGGCGTACTGGCAATGTTGTATTCAAATTTGCCGAGGAACTGGCCAGGCCCATACATGCCTTTATCCAGATCGGGCACGCCCCAGCCGTAACGCACATCAGGCACGCCGTCAGCCGCCGTCCAGTTATCCAAGGTGCTGCCGTCTGGGTTCTGGTGGCTGGCGGTGGTGAACAGCACATCGCGCACCTGAAGCGCATTCATATCCTGATAACGCGAGAGCAGAACGCCCATGGCCCCGGCAACGTGCGGCGCAGACATGGATGTTCCGGATGAATTCCCCCAGCCAGCCGCACCGGTTGTCGCATTCACCGTGGTTGAGTAAATGCCACTTCCCGGTGCCGCCACGGTCCACCACTTGGCCTCGCCAGCCTCATTCCAGGTATAAGACAGCGCGTATTTGTCGGTACCCGTTACCCGCTGTAGCCCGGCAACCGCAATCCAGTGCTGTTCGGCTTCAGGATGATAATAAGGGTAAAGTGCGCGATAGAATGGATTAGCGAAATCGCGGTTGCCGGTGGTAAATATCTGTACCACCGTCGTGCCCTTCACTGCATCGTAGGCGGCATCAACAAACGAGGGATTTGCGCCATACGTTTTGTTGAAATAAAAATATTCATATTCCGACTGGGTCATATTATTTGCCGGCAGATGAACGCCGGTGTTGCCGCCGTCATTACCGGTTGAGCCGTTGTCAGTAATACGAATGTTGGTGCCCCAACTGTTATTAATCACTTCGGCACCGGAATCCACCAGCGCTTTCCAACCGGTATAGAAGAACTGATAATCCTGGAACGGGCCATAGTTATTGCCATCGGTCCCGCCGGTATTGCCGACATACACATCAGCCCCCCAGGCAACCCCGTGCATCCCTTCACCGTCGCGATTAGCCCCAACGGTGCCGGTGACGTGGGTTCCGTGCCCATCGTTAACCCCGGCTATCCATTGGCCGGTAAGATCAAAGGCTTCGCCCTCGGTATATTCGCCCTGTGAACCCACCGCCGACTGAGGATAACGCAAGCCAGAAGAACCGTAGGTGCCAGCCGCTTCAACCGCGTGGAAGCGATCGCTATTAAGATCCTGATGAATAAAAAGCAGCGCACCGGAATCCATCACGCCAACCTTAACCCCTTGCCCGGAGAACCCCAGCGCATAGGCACCGGAGGCTTTCATCGCGGCCAAACCCCAATCTTTGCCGTACTCTTCGGTTTCCCAGCTGGCTTTATCGCCAATCTGGCCAGGCTCTGCATAGGCGGCAATGGCCGAACCTGCCATCGGCAACATGGCTGCACTAATCGCCAAGGCAATCAGGGATTTATTGGGTGTGACTTTTTCCCTTTGGGTTCTGTTATGTTCCTGGTAAGCCCGGTAAAAAAATATCTTTGAAATCAATTTCATGCTGATATTCCTTTTAATGATGCTTATAGACATATTCTTTGTGCCAATTGAGCAGCGCTAGTTTGCCCTCTTTTCAATCTGTCACACATTGATAAGTATCAACATATTTTTTTACAACTTTCAGAAGTTAGCTGCTGCAATGGCCTTTATTAATCATAACGTTGGTTATTCCGGGCCAGCACTTGCTCGGCCAGTTCATTCGCCAACACGGCGCACAAACCGGTATAGCTGGCGGGATCCAGCAGCTCCGCAATCTCATCGGCGGTGAAGTTTTCCGCCATCAGCGGATCGTTGCTCAATATCTCACTGTATTCGAGATGCTCGTGGGTGCTGCGCATCGCCATGTGGTAAACCAGCTCGTGAGCCGGATCCTTGCCCAGCTTATCCACCAGTTTCATCATGATTTTTTCACTGTTAATCAGCCCGTGCGTCAGCATCACGTTGTCATGCATCCGTTCAGGGTTAATCACCAGCGTGCGCGTCAGTTCTTCGGCGCGCAGGATGATTTCAGCCATCAGCTCAATACTTTCTTGCAGGCTGGCATCAAAGATAAAGTAGGCGGAGCTGTCGGCCTCAAACGGCCGTGGGCAGACGTACAGCGCCGCCGTCAGTACCGAATACAGCTTCTGCGCGTTGGCAATAATGCCTTTGGCCAGCTTGGGGTTGACCTTCTGCGGCATGGTGCTGCTGCCCACCGTGCCCTTGGTGAACGCTTCCGATACCTCGCCAAACTCTTCGCTGGAGGTCTGATAAACTTCTTCAGCGATTTTATGCAGGGTCGTCGCCAGCAGGCACAGATTGGTGATGTACTCGGCGCGGAACACCCGAGCATTGCGCGAAGGCACCAGCATCGAGTACATGCCGAGCTGCTCGGCAACCAGATCCTGCACCGTTCTGCCCGCTTCACCCGTGGCGTGAAACGCCCCCACCGCACCGCCCATCATTACGGTAAACACCCGTTTTTCCGCCTCTTGCATGCGCTCCACCGCCGCCAAGAGCTCATAAATCCACACCGAAACCTTATAGCCATAGGTGATGGGCAAAGCGTGTTTACCGTGAGTGCGCCCTGCCATCAGGGTGTGTTGATGCGTTTTCGCCAGGCGCGCCAGATTGACCAGCGTGTCATCCACGAACTGCATCAGCTTGCGGTGGAATTTTTTTACGATCAGCAAATGGGCCGTTTGCTGAATATTCTGCGTCGTCACGCCGTAATGCACATACTTACCGCTTTCTGCATCACAGGCTTTGACCAACACCTTGATCACCGGCACAAAGCCGTGACCAATCTGGCGCAGCAAGCGATCAACCTCGGCGAGATCGATCCGCTCCAAGCGGCAGTTGGCGGCAATATTTTCAGCCGCAGCGGCAGGGATCATGCCAACCTTGGCCTGCGCCAGCGCCAGTGCGCCTTCCACGTCAAGCCATGACTGCACCCTGGCTTCGTGGGTGAACAGATCTTTCATGCCCTGATGGTCGATGGTTTTACTTTTAGAGTCATAGAGTGCGCGCATGCTGTTTCCTCTTAAGGTTGCGTAATGCCAGCAAGTTGATCGTCTACCGCATTGCGGACAAACTCGACGTGTGGCCCAAAGACGACGTGAATATGGTTGTTGGAGGGAATAAAGGTCCCCAAGGATCCGGCTTCTTTCAGCAGATCCATATTCAGCAGCTTCTGATCGCCAAGATCGATACGCAGCCGTGATACACAGTTTTCCACCCGCTTGATATTGCTCTTACCGCCCAAACCTTCCACCACCAGCTGCGCCACTTTGTCGTACTCTTTGTTATTCAACAGAGCGCTGTCCGCCATTTCATTTTCACGGCCCGGCGTTTTAATGTCGAACTTGCCAATGGCGTAACGGAAGAAGAAATAGAACACCACAAAGTTCACCATCCCTAAAAGAATCAGGTTCACCCAGTGGGTATTCTCATACATCAGCCCAAAGATACCGAAGTCAAAGATCGTGCCGCGAATATAGCCAATCGAGACTTCCAATATTTGCAAAGGAATGGTTAACAGGCCACACAATATCGCATAGATAATGAACAGCTTCGGCGCAATAAACAGGAAAGAGAACTCAAGTGGCTCGGTAATATTGCCGAGGAATGCGGTCAGTACCACGGTGAGGATCATCCCCTTGGCAAACTTCTTGTTTTTCAAATAAGCCATGTGGTACATCGCCAGGCCGATCGCCGGTACGCGGAACAAGGTAGTCAACATTTGTGATGAGGCCAGGTAGCTCGACAGCGTCGGCATAAGCTCATTCCATGCCGGATGATTTGGCCCCAGTTCAAACAGGATTTTATTCATCGCGGGCAGAATGCCGACGTAGGTTTGCCCGTCGATCAGATAGGTGCCGCCCGCCTCGGTAAAGCGCACCGTCGAACTCAATACGTGGTGTAAACCAAACGGGATCAGCAAACGGTTCAAAGTCATGTAGATCCCGGCACCGATATTCGGTGCCATCATGACGGTGGAAATACTCCTCATCCCGTAGGTAAACAGATCCCAGACAAAGGGCAGCAGCAGGCCGATCGGAATAGTAAAGGCGATTGACAGGATGGCGACCGACTTTTTACCGCTGAAGAAAGCAAATGCCAATGGCAGTTGCAGCCGATAGAATCTGTCGGTCACCTTGGCAGCCAGCAGACCGGCAATAATGCCTCCCAGCGCCTCTATTTTCAGCGTGTGTATTCCCAGCACCATGCCCTGCCCGACCAGCGCCATATTATCCGTAATCAACTGATCCATTAATTTCAGATGCACATGCATTGAGATCAAGAGCGTTAAATAAGCGATAACCGAGGCGAAAATCGCAATGCCTTTTTCTTTCTTCGACATCCCATAGGCAACCCCCATGGCAAACAGTAATGGGATATTCTGGAATACCACGCTGCTGATTAACCCCATTGAAGAGAGTATCGCCTTGCAATAGGCATTTCCCAGAAACGGCAGTTTGTCGATCATATACGCCTGACCCAGCGCGCTACAGATCCCCATTAACATCCCTACTGGTGCTAAAACGGCAATAGGCAATAATAGGGAGCGTCCGAATGTCTGTATTTCGTTTTTAAAGTGAGATGTCATAATCTGGACCCCTGGTTTACTTAACCCCCCTATCAAACAATGCCGGAGCGGCCACCATCAAGGCCAAATACTGGCTGATTCAAAGCTCATTTTTTGCCCGTCAAAAAAGCTGACCGGCGTCACGTTTCTTCTCTACGGGGTTGCAAGAACGCAATATTGACGCATGATGGCGCTGCATAGCGCCCTGAACGGTAAATTGGGTGTTCTCTGTAACGCGGCGGCCTGATAAATTCGTAACTCTAAAATCTTTACCGATGATGATTGGGATACACTGATGTTCACCCATTTGCTCAGAATTATCACGTTGGCATTAGTTGCCTTGGCGATCGGCCAATCCTCCGCATTAAGTTTTACGCTGGAAATAACAGGGAATATCAGCCACTTCACTGATGAAAAAAATCACAGCTATATTTTTACCGATAAGCAGTTATTTTCCATGCCGGTACACACGATTACCACCAGCACATCATGGACTCCACTGGAAAAATTTGAAGGCGTCGCGCTGGCTGAATTATTGACCACGGTAGGCTCCAAAGGGACCACGATGACGTTTTACGCCTTAAATGATTACTCCATCACTATCCCCATTACTGATGTCGAAAAATATCGCATGATCCTGGCTTATAAGATGGGAGGAACCCTGCTGAAAATAAGGAATTTTGGCCCCTTATTTCTCGTTTACCCTCGCGACAGCGGCGGAAAGGAATTGAATTCCCCGCTGTATAACTCGCGCTTTATCTGGCAAATCACTCGGATAGATATCAAATGACGCTGATGCCATTTAAAAATCGCCACAAGTTGGCTATTCCGGCCATCTTTGCTGCCCTGTTTCTAGTCGCCTCTGCGGTAACGCTGTATTCTTACAGCGCAATCCTCTCCCAGAAAGGGCTGTATGCGATTGCTGGCACTCAGGAAAACTACTCGTGGTCGATCGCCAAATTTGCCATCAAGCTTGCCGAGTTTGACACCTTTATTGAGCACCAGAAAAGTGCTAGCCAACATAACGCTGAAGAGTTGAGACTGAAATTCGAGATCCTGTACTCGCGCTTTTATGTCCTTGAAACCGTTTCAGAATCTACGCAGCCTTTGTATCGCGAACCCGGTTATCCACAGGTCATTACAGAAATACGCCAGCAGATGGATAATCTTGATGCGCTGATTAGCCATCCAAACGTTAACTTTCCGCAGATTTCGCAAACCTTAGCCCGACTCAAACCGTTATCCATTGAGATGGCCAACCTGACAGATCATGCGGAAGTGAAACAACGCAGCGATGCTTACGAAGATTTTATTGAGAAACGCCGCATTATTTTCTCTGGGCTGGTCATGATCATATTTTCAGTCATCGCCCTGATCGTGATCACGTTGCTGGTTTTGCGCCAGCAACGCCTGACCATTCAGCAACAGGCGCTGGCCATTGAAGCAGAAAAGGCCACCCGCACTAAAAATGCCTTCTTAGGCGCCATCGGCCACGAACTACGGACTTCTTTGCAAAGCATTATGTCCGCCATTGACGTACTGGTGAATACTAAATTCTCGGCTGAGCATGGGGATACGTTCCAGCGGTTGGAGAGCGCTGCACAGCAAATTGAAAGCCAGATGAAAGATTTAACCGATTATGCCCATCTGGAAAGCGGCATGATGGAGCTACGCATCGTGCCGTTTAACCCACGAAAACTGATTGAAGAAACGGCCGACGAGGTTAGCCTGCTGTCGCACAAGAAACACATCAAATTAATCTGCGAGTTGGAGCCCAACACACCGCTGATTGATTCCGATCCGCTGCGCATCCGGCAAATTCTCATCAATCTGCTGACCAACGCCTTTAAATACACCGAGCACGGCACGATCACCTTACGCAGTTGCCTGCGTCACCAACCCAATGGCGTTGCGCTGATTGTCGAAGTGACAGATACCGGGATCGGCATTGAACAGGCGGTGTTACCACAGATTTTCCAGCCATTCACCCAGCTGGATCAGTCACATACGCGTCGATACAGCGGCATTGGCATGGGGCTGGCGATCGTCCACGGCTTGGTCGAGCTGCTTAAGGGAACGATCAAGGTTTCCAGCGAAGTGAAAAAAGGCAGCACCTTTGTCGTCAGCATTCCTGTTGAAATCAGTACGGAAGAGCTGCCCACAGCAAGCCCGCAGCTCGAAGCCTCGTCGTTGAAAAAAGAACAACAGATTCTGGTGGTGGATGATAACCCGGCCGCTGGTCATGCGTTTATCACCTTGCTCGACAAACTGGGGTATCAGTATGAATTGTGCGATTCATCGGAACGGGCACTGCAAAAACTGCTGCGACGCCCTTATGACGCGCTGCTGCTCGATCTGCAAATGCCTGGGATTGACGGGAGTACGGTGGCAAAACAGTTGCGCAGCCAGCGTGGCCCGAACCGCAACATTCCAATTATCGGTATCAGCGCCTACGCGCCCGAATTACTTGCCACCGAGCAGCGCGCCATGTTTGATGACTATCTGATGAAGCCCGTGCGCATGGGCACGCTGTCCACCTCATTGGCAGCCTTGTTTGCCACTAAAGATTAAAACAGCGTTGCAGTGCGGCTTCGATCACATGAAGCCGCACCGGTTTTTCATAAGGGCCAAGCACGTCGTAATCACGCATCGCTCTGGCAATTTCAGATTCGCGCAGATCGGTCCCCAGTTGCCCGGTCAATACCAATACCGGCGCGTCAGGGTGGTCTGAGCTGCGAATGGTTTCGATGCACTGTTGTGCCGTTTCCTGCCCAATCAGCCAATCCACTACGTAGCCATCGAACGGGCTTTTGTGCAGCGCCTGACAGAGACTGGCAACGTCGTAGAAAGCAACGGCGCTAAAACCCTGAGCATTAAGATACTTGGTCAATTCGTCAGCCGCCTGATGGGCATCATCCAATACCGCAATACTCAGGCGCTCATCGTCAACGCTGCCTGGGCGGATCTCTATCAGTTCTACGCAGAAACGCTGCCCCGCAGGCGCCTCATCGGCACGGTAGATAGTCCATTGCCCTTCCTGCTGCAAGGCAACAAATTCCGCCAAACGGCCCCCGGCGAGTTCGTCACCGATGTGGCCGATACAAGGAAGTTCGACCCCCGCAACCGAAAAGATAGCATCCTGCACCATAGTTTGTGCCAACACGTCGTTTTCGGGGAGGATATCAACAATAGCCGCCAGATTTTCTCCCAGCGCCACGGCCACCCGATTAATTTGCTCCAGCGTCCACGGGCTCTGCCCTTTTAGCTTACGATGAGCATGAGAAAAACTCAGATCCAGAATACGGCTGAGTTCCTTTGCCTGCTGACGCTTGCCGATCCCATGGTGTAGAAAGAGTTCCCTGACCTTGCCTGCAATCGACTGCGAATCGAATTTTTGATGATTGTTATACATTTTATCCTTCGATCTTTTTTACTGATTTATCAGTCGCTTTGATGCTTTCTATGTTGAAACGTTATCGAAAACTCACATATTATGCAATCTTAAACCAAAAGCTTGCTTGACATGCCATCTTTTATAGTCAAACATGGTATGAGAAACAACATATTATAAAAACGATACTAGACCTATCTGTTCATAATAACCATAACGACACCAGGGAAATTTTGAACCGGTCGCAGTTCCTGAAAATGGATGTATGCATCAGGATGTTCTGCAAGCCGTGTGTAGTTTAGCCATCGTGCTAGCCGTTTTACCCATTGTTAAACCGGGCCCCGCAAGGGTTCCGGTTTTTTTATTTTGAGCAGATTAACGGTGAGCTAGAGAGAAAAGTATTGCGTGTTCGGCCATCGCGCAGGCGGGTAGTGCTGGCTATTTGCCACCGCTTATCGCATCTTCTTCGGCCTGACGAATGATGGCTTTCGCCATCCATTGGGTCACATTCTGAATACCGTCGAGTTCTAAACCCCAAATATCTTTCAGCACCAGAAAAACTTCCGAGCCATAAATCAGCGAGAAGGCATGGATCACACGCTGTAGGGCTTCGGATGGCAGTTTATCCTGTAAGGGTTCTACCGCCAGCTTCAGCAAGCGCTTACGGTTGCCACGCACAAACTTTTCACCCGGTACGGCATGGGCCCACTGCTGCAACGACAGTTGTAACGCCGCACGCAACGCCCCCTCATGCCGTTCCATCTGCGGATAAGCAAACGCCAGCAACTGCTGAATACGCTTCAGCGCATCGTTATCCTGCGGTTGCCATTCAAGAATGGGCCCCAGGCTTTCCGTCACCACGGCAGCGATCAACGCACTCTGAGTGGGAAAGTAGCGATAGGCGGTAGCACGGGAAACCTGCGCATGGGCAGCCAGTTCAGTGATTGAGGGGAAAACGCCGCCATCATAGAGTTCCATTGCGCTGCTCAGCAGCAAATGACGGGTTTTGGCCCTGGTATGCGTCAGAGATTCATCCCGCGGTGCGGGGAATGCGGTTATTGGCACGTCAACCTCGAACTTCCTCGTATCATCCAACCCCGGAGCAAATACGATAGAACGTAACCGGTAGGATCCTGGTCCACCAGCACAAAAACCAAGCTAAAATAGCCGACAATGAGACGAGCGTCACATTATCAGCTAATTAACACTTGCATAAATGATACGACAGTCTCATTATGTCTACAAAATAATCTGCTGTATCTTATTGTCCAACACCAGGGTTCCAAACTTAAAATAATAATTATCTTTATAAACAAACTGTTCGGACATTTGTCCGAACCTTTTTCAGGAACAGACGATGAGAAACACCCCGGCTTTTGTCTATATTGCTACCACAGCAGATACCAAAGGACAAGAGTTGGAGTATGTCCGCAATCTGATCGCCAATCTCGGTTTACCCCCACTGACCCTTGATCTTTCCACTTCAGGAGCGCCTTCGCCTTATCAGGTCGACGTTTCTGCTACGGAAATTGCCAGTTATCATCCCGAAGGTGCACAGGCCGTTTTTTGCCGTAGCCGTGGCTTGGCCATTGCTGCGATGGCGATCGCCTTCGAGCGTTTCATGCTGACACGCAACGATGTCGCCGCCCTGCTCGGTTTGGGTGGATCTGGCGGAACCGCAATCATAACACCGGCCATGCAGCAATTGCCGATTGGTCTGCCCAAATTAATGGTTTCCAGTATGGCGGCGGGCGATGTTTCCGGCTATGTCGGGGCCAGCGATATCGCCATGCTGTATTCGGTCACCGACATCGCTGGGCTGAATCGGATTTCACGCAAAGTATTAAGCAATGCCGCGAATCAGATTGCCGGGGCGATACGTTTTCATGTGGATGATGATGCCGACAGCAAGCCTGCAACCGGTTTGACCATGTTTGGCGTCACCACACCCTGCATCAAAGCCGTTACCCATGCGATCGAAGCCGACTGGGATTGCCTGGTATTTCATGCCACCGGCAGCGGCGGCCGGGCAATGGAAAAACTGATCGACAGCCATTTGCTCAACGCCGTGTTGGATCTGACCACCACTGAAGTCTGTGATTACCTGTTCGACGGTGTTTTAGCCTGCAATGAAGATCGTTTTGGCGCCATTGCCCGTACCGGCATCCCTTGTGTGATGTCCTGCGGCGCGCTGGATATGATCAACTTCGGCCATCCGAAAACCATCCCGGCGCGCTATGTCGATCGGCATTTCTACAATCACAATACCCAGGTGACGTTGATGCGCACAACGGTGGAAGAAAATACCCACATGGGCCGTTGGATAGGTGAAAAGCTGAATGCTTGTGAGGGTGATATACGCTTCGTGCTACCAACAGGCGGTGTTTCGGCGCTGGATGCCCCGGGGCAACCTTTCTGGGATCCGGCCGCGCTGAGTGCCTTTGCCCATTCACTGGAGCAGACGCTGGAACAAACCGACAAACGCCGATTGATTAAAACGCCCTATCACATCAACGATCCGCTGTTTGCTCACGTGATTGTCGAACAATTTCATGCCATTTCGCCTGTGGCTGAATAATGATAATTCGCATTCCTCACCAGGGAAATCCATTTTTAATGGAAAGCTAAATAAAAAAGGCTGGATAATTAATCCGGCCTTTTTATATATACTCTAAATAATTCGAGTTGTAGGAAGGCAGCAAGGGAGAGAATCCCCAGGAGCATAGATAACTATGTGACTGGGGTGAACGAGCACAGCCAACGCGCATGCAACTTGAAGTATGACGAGTATAGGGTGAACTCTTAATTACTTCGCGGCAGGTTGCTGATCCTTCATTTTATTCATATGCTCCATCATCTTCTGCTCGCGTTTCTGATAGTTCTCATTGTATTGCTTTTTCTGCTCTGGAGTCAGCAGGTTATACATTTTATTTTCCGCTTTGGCGCGCTCCAGCATCCGCTCAGATTGCGCTTTACCGATCGCATCAATTTGCGTCTTGGCTTTAGCTTCATCAAAGCTGTCTGAAGCAACCAGGTTATGCAGCGCCTGACGCTCATCTTTCGCCCCCGGGCCACGATTCTGGTGCGACTCCTTCATAATGTCACGCATCTGCTGGCGCTGTTGTTCAGTCAGATTCAAACCGGCAAACGGGCCACCTTTACCTGGGCCATTGTGATGCATCATTTTCATTGGTGCGGCACCCGTGGCAGGTGTGGCCGCGGTATCAGCAGCAAATGCCGCAGAAGCTGAACCCAGAGCCAAAGTAGAAGCAACAAATAAAGCCGTTAGTTTACGCATGATTATTTCCTTAAAATTACTCTTCATCAGGAGCGCTGTACGTTAACAGGCTCATCGTGTCGTCGGAAATAATAGTAGGCTGATAAACATAGAGTAATGCGATGGAGTGTAAACTTTTTAAAACCTTAAATAGCTTTATGCATCAATTATGAATAAATTATGGAGAAGGTGTCAGTGATATGGAAATTTGCGTTGCACCAGAAAGAGGTTCCGATTTATTTCTGCCTGCAACAGCGGTTGGCATAATTTAACCACCTCGGCAGCACCCCAGGTTCAACAAGGTGGATAGAAATAGATTTTCGCGCAGTCTGCGGTTCTCTTTTACACTCTATTGCAGACGTCACTCAGGCAAAAGTGACCTATCAAAGCGAAAATTACCTCTATAATTGTTCCACTGCCACCCAAATGACTCGCAAAGGCGTTTTAGTTGATGGGAATGCCCGCATTACCGGGCCTGAAGTTAGCCGTTTACCCATCAAAAACGCCCGATTGCTCTGCTTTTTGAGGAATAATAATGCTCGCAGACCAAGGCCCGATGCTACTTAGCGCCCATTTTGGCACCAGCAGCCCCTATTGGCATCTAGCGTTTGACAGCAATGCTCTGGAACTGACTGCGATTAAAGGTAAAACACATATTGCCGTAGCACTCAGCGATATGCAGGCGGCAAAAATCCGCCGCCTGAGCGGGATCACCGCCAGTCTGGATATCACTATTCAACTGGGTGGCCAGCCCATTCACCTGCATCTGGTCGGCCGCCGGGTCAATAAACACGAATGGGCGGGCACAGCCTCCGCCTACACCGATACTCAGGCGGTTGCTCGCGATCTGGTGCACGGCCTGTCGTTTGCCGAACAGGTGGTGTCAGAAGCCAACTCCGTGATCGTGATTGTTGACCAGCATGGCCGCATTCAGCGCTTTAACCGTTTGAGTGAAGAGTACACCGGCCTGCAAGAGCAGGATGTGATCGGCAAAAACGTCTTTCAGATGTTTATGAGCCCGGCAGAAGCCAGCGCCTCACGCCGTAATATTGCCGGTTTCTTCCGTAACGGCTCCTCTTACGAGGTGGAACGTTGGATAAAAACGGTTAAGGGCGAACGTTTATTCCTGTTCCGCAATAAGTTCGTACACAGCGGCAGTGGCAAGAAAGAGGTTTTCCTGATCTGTTCCGGCACCGATATTACCGAAGAGCGCCGCGCTCAGGAACGCCTGCGGGTGCTGGCCAATACCGATACCATTACCGGTCTGCCGAACCGTAACGCTATCCAAGATCACGTCAGCCAGGCGATTAACGAGCGCGGTGACCACAGCGTCGGGCTGGTGTATCTCGATCTCGACAACTTCAAGAAAGTAAATGATGCCTATGGGCATATGTTTGGCGACCGTTTGCTGGTCGAAGTTTCACGAGCTATTCTCGGCTGCCTTAAGCAGAGCGAAATGCTGGCCCGGTTGGGGGGCGATGAGTTTCTGGTTATGGTGCGTCAGGCCGACATCCCCACACTGCAGGAATTATCACAGCGCATTATCGATCGCCTGAAAATACCGTTCCGCATCGGCCTGATTGAGGTCTATACCGGTTGTTCGATCGGCATTGCTCTGTGCCCAGAACACGGCAAGGATCTCGATGATCTGATCCGCAGCGCGGATACCGCCATGTATGTCGCCAAAGAAAATGGCAAACGCACCTTTACCGTGTTCTCGCCGGAAATGAACCGGCGCGTCGCCGAATATATGTGGCTGGACACCAACCTGCGCAAAGGGCTGGAGCAGAACCAGCTCGTGGTGTATTACCAGCCGAAGATCGACAGGCGCAGCGGTGTCGCACGCAGCGTAGAGGCTCTGGTTCGCTGGGACTCACCGGAGCGCGGGCTGATCCCGCCGATGCAGTTTATCTCCTATGCCGAAGAGTCTGGGCTGATCGCCCCGCTTGGCCGCTGGGTGTTGCAAACCGCGGCCAAACAGGCGGCAAAATGGCAGCAGCAGGGGCTGAATCTGCGGGTTGCGGTCAATCTCTCGCCCCGGCAGCTGGTGGACGATAGCATTGTTGACGATTTCATCAACGCGCTGAAAGAAAACCAGCTCGCTCCCTGTACGCTGGATTTCGAATTAACGGAAAGCAGCCTGATTGAAGATGAAAGCCGGGTGCACGAGGTGATCAGCCGGTTGCGATCGCTGGGTGCACAGGTTCACCTGGACGATTTCGGTACCGGTTACTCTTCACTGGCGCAGTTGGCGCGTATTCCGCTCGATGCCATCAAGCTGGATAAAAGCTTTGTGCGTGGGGTGAATCTCGCTCCGGTGTCGCAATCATTGATACGTGCGATCGTCGCCACGGCCGAGGCGCTGAAGTTCCGGGTGATTGCCGAAGGTGTTGAAACGGAAAGCGAAAACCAGTTTCTGGACTGCGTCGGGGTTGACGAAAAGCAGGGCTTTCTGTTTGCACAACCCATGCTCCCAGAACAGCTGGAGCAATGGCTGAAATCATATAGCCCGCACCATCAGCAAGATGATGCGGGCTAGCGTTAATTACCCAGCACGCAGCAGGTTCTGCGCATGACGATCCTGCAACATCACCAGTCGTTCAATGTAGGCAATATCTTTCTCCTCAATGGTAAAGGCCGCCTGTACCCAGTCCTCGGTAATATCCATCAGCTCCGAGCGCGTCAGTTGCAATACCCGTTGGCGGGCACGCAACATGGCGCGCATACCGTTCAGCTTGGGCCGAATGGTATCGATGAAGGTACGGGTCGCCATATAGCCATCTTCTGGCTGGAACAGATGGTCCACCAATCCACGGCTTTCAAACCATTCAGCCGTGTGGGATTCACCGGTCCAGATCAGCTCTTCCGCCAGCTTCATGCCTGACTTACGCGCCACCAGCGAATATCCTCCCATCCCAGGGAACAAGTTGAAGGCAATTTCCGGAAAGCCCATGCGTGCATTGTTCTGGGCCAGCACAAAGTGATGCGCCAGTGCTGCTTCAAAACCGCCTCCCAGCGCACTGCCCTCTACCATAGCGATACTGATAGCTCCGGTGTCAAAACCACGAGCAGCGGCGTGAACGCAGTCAATACAGGCGCGTGCATAAGCCATCATTGATTCACGTTTGCGGTTTTTTATCGCCTCGGCAAAAAAGTTCAAATCGCCCCCCACGTTAAACATGTTGGGAACCAGCGAACCGGTTACCCAAAAGTCAAACTGCAGCGACGATTCTTTTGCCGCCTGTGCCAGCGTCATGATGTCTTCAATCAGAGCATGATTGAAGCAAGGACGTGGTTCAGCGCGTAGCATCATCCACATGATGTGCCGCTCTTCCTCGTAGTAAGCAGAGAGTTGTGACAGATTGCCCGCTTCAAGAAACGGACGACAGTTTGGGTGATTGAATAATTTCATATGACCTTCCATTTTTTCTATTGATGGGAGATAAAACCGTTCCAGCCCCTACGGCTGCTACAGTTACAGGCGCAGAAAAGCTAAACACGCTGCGCCCTATGAATGAGTAAACGCCTTCTTGAGGGGGGCAATAGATAAAAATTGAAGGTATGCGGCAGAAAGAATATGTGTAGTGAATGGTACAACGCGGGTATAACGGCTACATTCTGGGCTCATTTTGGTATAATCAACGTGACAACCTCTGCGGCTTGAAAGAAGTTGCCGTGTTTATCGCTAAGGAATCGTGACGTAATGCTTACAGGATCGGATAAAAAAACCCATCAGCCGCAGAATAAAACCCTCTCTGGTTTTTCCCGTTTAGTCGAGCGTGTTAAAACCTGGCCCAGCGTTGCCCATCTGCTGCGCGCCGTCGAACGTTTTAACGATCGCATGGGCAGCCAGTTTGGCGCTGCTATTACCTATTTCTCCTTTCTTTCGCTGATTCCAATCCTGATGGTCTCGTTCGCCGCCGTGGGTTTTGTGCTGGCTTCCAACCCGGATTTGCTGGCTGAACTGATCGGCAAAATCGTCAACAGCATCAGCGATCCGACGCTCGCCAGCACGCTGAAGAACACCGTGAATACCGCGATCCAGCAGCGCACCACCGTCGGCCTCACCGGTTTGGCGCTGGCGCTGTATTCCGGTATCAGTTGGATGGGCAATTTGCGTGAAGCGATCCGCGCCCAGTCGCGCGATGTCTGGGAACGTAACCCGCAGGATCAGGAGAAAATTTACTTCCGCTACACCCGCGACTTTATTTCCCTGATCGGCCTGCTGGTGGCGCTGATCGTGACGCTCTCGCTGACTTCGATCGCTGGCTCCGCCCAGGCCGCCATTGTGCATGCCCTAGGGTTAGACGGCATCGAATGGCTACGACCAGCGATGACGCTGATTGCGCTCTCCATTTCGATCTTTGCCAATTATCTGCTGTTTCTGTGGATCTTCTGGATGCTGCCGCGCCACAAGCCGAAGAAAAAGGCCTTGCTGCGCGGTACGTTGCTTGCCGCAATCGGCTTTGAGGTGATTAAGTTTGTGATGACCATGACGCTGCCGCAGGTAGCGAGATCCCCTTCCGGCGCAGCCTTTGGCTCCGTGATTGGGCTGATGGCATTCTTCTACTTCTTTGCCCGCCTGACGCTGTTTTGCGCCGCCTGGATCGCCACAGCCCAGTACCAAGAGGATAAGACCCTGCCGCAGGTGAAGTGAATCCTGACCGTTCATGCCAGCCGTATAGTTATGACTGGCTTTTTATCCTGATAAATACGGTAAAAAGCAGTATATAGCTTCGATAACAAACCGGTCGCACAACAAAAACCAGCATAACCTACTAGCCTACAACTTTTCTTTTCTCATTTCACAGCCGTTATACCTGCACATTCATTATTCAACGGTGTTTAAAACCAAATAAAAGCCACTTATTAAATCATTAGTCTTTTTAACAGGTCATTTACCGAATTGCACAAAGTTACGCCATTGAAAATGGCATTTTGCTGTGACTAAAATGGGTTTTTATAAATCCAAAATATAAGAAACAACTATGCAAGCTTCCATCGCAACAACTGTGGACGCCGAAGAGGCATCCACACCGGTTAACTCCCGGGGAAAAGTCATTGTCGCCTCGCTGGTCGGTACCGCCATTGAGTTCTTCGATTTCTATATTTACGCCACCGCCGCAGTCATCGTCTTCCCGCATATCTTCTTCCCGCAGGGCGATCCTGCTGCGGCAACGCTGCAATCGCTGGCTACCTTCGCGATCGCCTTTATTGCCCGGCCGATCGGCTCTGCCGTCTTTGGCCACTTCGGTGACCGGGTCGGGCGCAAAGTCACGCTGGTTGCCTCCTTGCTGACCATGGGGATCTCTACCGTGCTGATCGGCCTGCTGCCAACCTATGAAACCATCGGCATCTTTGCGCCGATCCTGCTGGCGCTGGCGCGTTTTGGCCAAGGGCTGGGGTTAGGGGGAGAATGGGGTGGTGCTGCCCTGTTAGCCACCGAGAATGCGCCAGCACATAAACGCGCGTTGTACGGCTCTTTCCCTCAGTTGGGCGCGCCCATCGGTTTCTTCTTCGCCAACGGCACTTTCCTGCTGCTCTCCTGGCTGCTGACCGACCAGCAATTCATGACCTGGGGCTGGCGCGTGCCGTTTATTCTGTCTGCCGCGCTGGTGTTAGTTGGCCTGTACGTGCGCGTTTCTCTGCATGAAACCCCGATTTTTGCCAAAGTGGCAAAAGCGGGTAAACAGGTGAAAATTCCGCTCGGCACGCTGCTGAGCAAGCATATGAAGGCCACTATCCTCGGCACCTTTATCATGCTGGCCACCTATACGCTGTTCTACCTGATGACCGTCTATTCCATGACTTACGGTACGGCGGCGGAACCACTGGGGCTGGGCTATTCGCGCAATAGCTTCCTGTGGATGCTGATGGTTGCGGTCATCGGTTTTGGCGTGATGGTGCCGATCGCCGGTTTGCTGGCGGATGCCTTTGGCCGTCGCAAGACCATGATTGTGATCACCCTGCTGATGATCGCCTTTGCCTTCGTGTTCCCAAGCATGCTGGGTTCTGGCAATCAGGTGTTGGTGATGGCCTTCCTGCTGTGCGGCCTGAGCATCATGGGCCTGACCTTCGGCCCGATGGGCGCACTGCTGCCGGAATTATTCCCGACCGAAGTACGTTATACCGGGGCTTCTTTCTCGTATAACGTGGCCTCGATTCTGGGTGCCTCTGTCGCCCCGTACATTGCCACCTGGTTGGCAAACAATTATGGGCTGTTCTATGTTGGCCTGTACCTGGCAGCGATGGCGAGCCTGACGCTGATCGCTCTGTTGCTGATGAAAGAAACCCGCCACCAGTCGTTGTAATCCTTCCCGGCCCCGGTTTACTGGGGCCGTTTGTCATAAAACCCGGCTATTCTGTTTGCTACCCCCTCTCTACGGAAACTCATTATGTCCTTGCGCCGTTGGTTGGCTGTGTGTGCTGCACTAGTGGTGCTGATCTTTTTTGCGCTCTATTTCTGGCTGAAACCGGCGCATCCAGACGCCTTGTGGCGTATCGTCAGCCAACAGTGCCTACCGAACCAGCAGCAAAGCAACAATCCGGCACCTTGCGCACAGGTGGATGAAGCGGCAGGGTTTGTGGTACTGAAGGATCGCAATGGGCCGCTACAGTTCCTGTTGCTGCCCAGCACTCAAATCACCGGCATCGAAAGCTCGCAAGTGCTGCAACCCGATGCACCAAACTTTTTCGCCTTAGCCTGGCAAGCGCGCCATTTTATGGCGGACAAATACGGCAAGCCGATCGACAATGCCAACCTCTCGCTGGCGATCAACTCAGAGTACGGCCGCACGCAGAATCAGCTGCATATTCATATTTCCTGCCTGCAACCGCAGGTCAAAACCCGCTTGGCACAATTGAGTGGTGATATCAGCGAACAGTGGCAACCACTGCTTGGTGGTTTGTTGGAGCACAGCTATCTGGCACGCCGCGTCAGCGCAGCCGAGCTTAAGCAATCGGGAGCCTTTCACTTACTCGCACAGGGCGTACCGGGCGCGCGCGAAAGCATGGGCAGTTATGGCCTGGCGATGACCGCATTGCCCGCAGGTGATTTTCTGCTGCTGGCGGTCAAACGTGATCTGCTGCGGTTGAATATGGCTTCGGCAGAAGAGATTCAGGATCATAGCTGCCAGGTGCTGAGGTAATCGACTATTATCGGTTCTTACCTTGAACAATAAAAAGAGGAATAACCATGCCTTACGTCAATATCAAAATTACCCGTGAAGGTGCCACTTCGGATCAGAAAAAACAGCTGATCGCCGGTGTCACCCAGTTGCTGGTCGATACGCTGGGTAAAAACCCGGCGACTACCGTGGTGGTGATCGAAGAGGTGGATACCGATAACTGGGGTATCGGCGGCAAGAGCGTGACGGACCTGCGCGCAGCCGCCAAATAGCCCACCTTTCACTCATGGACGACGGGAAACGCGGTGTTTCCCGATCGCGATCATAAAATAATTAAAACGCCGTTTTATTTCTATTGACTGCCCCCGCCCTTGCGTTGAGACTAAACGTATCTCACATCAGTCAGACTCAACTCTTCAGTCAGGGATTATCATGAACAGCAAAAATCTCGCCGTGATCGGTGAATGCATGATCGAACTGTCGCAGAAAGGCGCAGATCTCAGCCGCGGATTCGGTGGCGACACCCTTAACACCGCCGTCTATATCGCCCGTCAGGTTCCACAACAGGCGTTGAACGTGCATTACGTTACCGCGCTCGGCACCGACAGCTTCAGCCGGGAGATGTTGCACGCCTGGCAGCAGGAACAGGTGAAAACCGATCTGATTCAGCAACTGGAAAACAAGCTGCCAGGGCTGTATGTGATCGAAACCGACAACACCGGTGAGCGCACCTTCTACTACTGGCGTAACGACGCCGCCGCCCGCTACTGGCTGGATGGTCCGCAGGCGGAAGATCTGTGCGCGCAACTGGCGCAGTTTGACTATATCTATCTCAGCGGCATCAGCGTGGCGATCCTCAACCCTGCCAGCCGAGCAAAACTGCTGGCCTTGCTGCGCCAGTGCCGGGCCAACGGCGGCAAAGTCATTTTTGACAACAACTACCGGCCGCGCCTGTGGCAAAGCAAAGATGAAACCCAGCAGGCCTACCGCGATATCCTGTCCTGCACCGACATTGCTTTCCTGACGTTGGACGATGAAGATTTGCTGTGGGGCCAACTGCCGGTTGAGCAGGTGGTGAGCCGCACGCGCGATTTCGGCGTGAGCGAGATTGTGATCAAGCGTGGTGCGGACTCCTGCCTGGTGTTCAGCGCAGACGGAGCCACACACGACGTGCCTGCGGTGAAACTGCCGAAAGAGAAAGTCATTGATACCACCGCCGCCGGTGACTCGTTCAGTGCCGGTTATCTGGCGATTCGCCTGACCGGCGGCGATGCCGTCAGCGCCGCACAGCGTGGCCACCTGACCGCCAGCACGGTGATTCAGTACCGTGGTGCCATCATCCCGCGTGAAGCCATGCCGCAGTAATTTCTCTGCCCGCTAGAACACAAAAAGGCCAGCGACAATGCTGGCCTTTTTATTGGACTCGAAAACCAATCTTAATACCCTATGGATTTCAAGTTGCAGCTAGGCACCAAACTATCTCATCCCTAGGAGCTTACTCTTAGTAAGTGACTGGGGTGAGATAGTGCAGGTAACAACGCTGCAGCTTGAAAGACGACGGGTATTTAGCCTGCAACCGCGATGCGTTTCATATCGGTCATATAGCCACGCAGTTTGCGGCCAACAGACTCGATTGGGTGGTTGCGCACCGCTTCGTTCACGTCACGCAGTTGCGCGTTGTCAACGGAAGTGCCAGCAACAGATTTGCCCAGATCGCCCGCTTGCAGGGTCTTCATGAAATCTTTCAGCAACGGCACTGCCGCGTTGGCAAACAGGTAGTTACCGTATTCCGCAGTATCCGAGATCACCACGTTCATTTCATACAGACGCTTACGCGCGATGGTGTTGGCGATCAGCGGCAGTTCGTGCAGTGATTCGTAGTAAGCAGACTCTTCGATGATGCCAGAATCCACCATGGTTTCGAACGCCAGCTCAACGCCCGCTTTCACCATAGCCACCATCAGCACGCCGTTATCAAAGTATTCCTGCTCGCTGATTTTGCCCGCAAACTGTGGTGCGTTTTCGAAGGCCGTTTTACCGGTCTCTTCACGCCAGGTCAGCAGTTTCACGTCGTCTTCTGCCCAGTCGGCCATCATACCGCTGGAGAAGGCGCCAGAGATGATGTCATCCATGTGTTTCTGGAACAGCGGAGCCATGATGCCTTTCAGTTGCTCAGACAGCGCATAAGCACGCAGTTTCGCTGGGTTAGATAGGCGATCCATCATCAGGGTGATACCGCCCTGCTTCAGCGCTTCGGTGATGGTTTCCCAGCCGAACTGAATCAGTTTTTCTGCATAAGCCGCGTCGGTGCCTTCAGCCACCAGCTTGTCAAAGCACAGCAGAGAACCCGCCTGCAACATACCGCACAGGATGGTCTGCTCGCCCATCAGGTCAGATTTCACTTCTGCTACGAAGGAAGATTCCAGCACGCCCGCACGGTGGCCACCGGTGGCCGCTGCCCATGCCTTGGCAATCGCCATGCCTTCGCCTTTTGGATCGTTTTCCGGGTGAACGGCGATCAGGGTCGGCACACCGAAACCACGTTTGTATTCTTCACGTACTTCAGTGCCTGGGCACTTAGGCGCAACCATCACCACGGTGATGTCTTTACGCACTTGCTCACCCACTTCAACAATGTTGAAGCCGTGGGAGTAACCCAGCGCTGCGCCGTCTTTCATCAGCGGCTGTACTGCGCGAACTACAGAGGTGTGCTGCTTGTCTGGAGTTAAGTTGACTACCAGATCCGCCTGAGGGATCAGATCTTCGTAAGTGCCTACCTTGAAGCCGTTTTCAGTCGCTTTGCGCCATGAAGCACGTTTCTCTTCGATAGCTTCTTTACGCAGCGCATAGGCCACATCCAGGCCGGAATCACGCATGTTCAGGCCCTGGTTCAGCCCCTGCGCGCCACAACCGACAATCACCACTTTTTTGCCTTTCAGGTAGCCCGCTTCATCAGCAAACTCGTCACGCGCCATGAAACGGCACTTACCCAATTGCGCCAACTGCTGACGCAGGTTCAATGTGTTGAAATAATTAGCCATGGTTTACTCCGGTAAGATGTAAGGTTCATTCCCCGCTCTGTTTATGCGGGATAGGTTGCGTTCAATGTATAACAGGAATTGCGTTGCTTAAATTGATATATTACGAATGTGATATTGCAATTTATGCAACACTCTCACTGCGAGCGTACTGATATGGATTTGCGTGATCTAAAACTGTTTTTGCATCTTGCTGAAAGTCATCACTTTGGCCGTACTGCCAAGGCGATGCACGTCAGCCCGTCCACGCTTTCCCGCCAGATCCAACGGCTGGAAGAAATTCTCGGGCAGCCGCTGTTTCTGCGTGATAACCGCACCGTGCAACTGACCGATGCCGGTGAACAACTGAAAGTGTTTGCCCAGCAAACGCTGCTGCAATATCAGCAGCTAAAGCATGCGCTCGGCCAGCACGGTCCTTCGCTGAGCGGCGAACTGCGGCTGTTCTGTTCTGTCACCGCCGCCTACAGCCATTTACCGCCGATCCTGGATCGCTTCCGCGCCCAGCACCCGCTGGTGGAAATCAAGCTGACCACCGGCGATGCCGCCGATGCGGTGGACAAAGTGCAGTCCAACGAGGCCGATCTCGGTATTGCCGGGCGGCCGGAAACCCTGCCCACTAGCGTGGCATTTACCCAGATCGGCGAGATCCCGCTGGTGCTGATTGCCCCGGCCCTGCCGTGCGCGGTGCGCGCTCAGGCCTTTGCCGAGCAACCGGATTGGGCCAATATGCCGTTTATCCTGCCGGAGCACGGCCCTTCGCGCAAACGTATCGAGCTGTGGTTCCGCCGCCAACGCATTACCAACCCGCTGATTTACGCCACCGTCGGCGGCCACGAAGCGATTGTCTCGATGGTCGCCCTCGGCTGCGGCATCGCGCTGATCCCGAGCGTGGTGGTGGACAACAGCCCGGAACCGGTACGCAACCGCATTTCAACGCTGGACCATATCTCCATGGTTGAACCGTTCGAACTGGGCGTTTGCGTGCAGAAAAAACGCCTCAGCGAACCGCTGATCGAGGCGTTCTGGCAATTGCTCTACCCAAAATAATTTAAGCGAAGCTAATCGCGCTACGGTTTGAAAGACAAAGATAACAATGCCCTATGGATTTCAAATTGTAGCTAGGCGGCAAGTGAGCACATCCCCAGGAGCTTACCCAAGTAAGTGACTGGGGTGTGCAAACGCAGCCAACAACGCTACGGTTTGAAAGACGACGGGCATTCATAGATCTGCTTCATCGCTTCCACCTGCATCAGCCAGTGATATAGCGGTTCAAGCTGGTGAAAAGCCTGCGTCAGCAGGGAAATCAGATCGGCGCTGAATAACTTTTCCACCTGACTGTCGGTGACCATCACCGCAAAAGATTTGCGGTTGTACCAGGTGGCAATCTCGGGTGTCTGCTCTTTCACCAGCGGTCGTTTGTAGCTTTCGCCCACCAGTTCAAACGGCGCACGACAGCACGCGGCCACCTCTAGAAACGGTTGTGGCCGGTGCCGCAGGGTGTGGCGGAACAGATCCATCGTCGGTTTGTTGGCGCTGTAATAACCCAGCCCGTAACGCAGCATGTCCGGCCCCAGTTCAAAGAAATACACCGGCGCATCTTTCCAGTCTTTGCTTGGCCGTTTGAAGGTCAGCCACATGCGGCTGCGATAACGCGATTTGTCATGGGAGAAACGCGTGTCGCGATGAATACGCGACAGCGTTTTACCGATCGCTGGCCGGGTTTCGAAGTACGGATCGATAGCCAGCATCGCCGGGCTGAGTGCTTCCACCAGCGCGCGGAACGGCGTTAACAGCTCACGATCGTACACATCGCGGTTTGCTTCAAACCATTCTTTGTCGTTCTCAATCCGCACCTGCTGAAGAAAATTCAGCCCTTGCTGACTGAAACCGGTGAACTCATTAGCCATGCGCTGTCCTTGTCGCTGATTTCAGCCCTGCAAAAAGAAACGGAATGATGGATTGTCGGTTTCATCGTGGCAATCGTAACCCAACGCCGTCAGGTGCTGATCAAACTCCGGCTCGCTCTGCGACAGCTCAAAGCCCGCCAGCACGCGGCCAAAATCGGTACCGTGGCTGCGGTAATGGAACAGGGAAATATTCCAATGAGTCCCCAGCGTCTGTAGGAATTTGAGCAATGCACCGGGCGATTCAGGGAATTCGAAGCTGTACAGACGCTCGCGCAGCGGTTTCGACGGTCGCCCGCCGACCATGTAGCGCACGTGCAGTTTCGCCATTTCGTCATCAGACAGATCCACTACCTGATAACCACCGCTGTTCAGCTCGTTGATGATCTCCAGCCGCTCGGCGCGGCCACGCGTCAAACGGACACCGACGAAGATGCATGCATGATCGGCATCGGCGTAACGATAGTTAAACTCGGTCACCGCACGGCCGCCCAGCAGTTGGCAGAACTTCAGGAAGCTGCCCTTCTGTTCTGGAATGGTCACCGCCAGCAGAGCTTCGCGTTGTTCACCCAGTTCGCAGCGTTCAGAAACATAACGCAAACCGTGGAAGTTCACGTTGGCACCGGAAAGGATGTGCGCCAAGCGCTCGCCCTGAATATTGTGCTGCTGCACGTATTTCTTCAACCCGGCCAGCGCCAACGCGCCCGAAGGTTCGGCGATCGCCCGCACGTCCTCGAACAGATCTTTCACCGCCGCGCAGATCGCATCGCTGTCAACGGTGATCACATCGTCAAGATACTCGCTGCACAGGCGGAAGGTTTCGTCACCAATGCGTTTCACCGCCACGCCTTCGGCAAACAGCCCGACACGCGCCAGATCCACCGGATGACCCGCATCCAGCGCCGCGCGCAGGCAGGCTGAATCTTCCGCTTCGACACCGATCACTTTGATCTGTGGCATCAGTTGCTTGATCAGCACCGCCACACCCGCAGCCAGCCCACCGCCGCCGACAGGGACGAAAACCCGATCAAGATGCGCGTCCTGCTGCAACAGTTCCATGGCCAACGTGCCCTGCCCAGCGATCACCATCGGGTGATCGAACGGCGGCACAAAGGTCATCCCCTGCTGCTGTGAAAGTGCGATTGCTTTGGCTTTGGCTTCATCGAAGTTGGCGCCGTGCAGCAGCACTTCGCCACCAAAGCTGCGCACCGCATCCACTTTGATGTCCGCGGTGGACACCGGCATCACGATCAGGGTTTTGATCCCCAACCGGTTACCGGAAAACGCCACGCCTTGTGCGTGATTACCCGCCGAAGCAGTGATCACGCCGTGGGCTCTCTGCTCTTCATTCAGGCTGGCAATCATCGCGTAAGCCCCGCGCAGCTTGAAGCTGTGCACCGGCTGACGATCTTCGCGCTTCACTAGAATGGTATTACCGAGGCGCGCAGAGATTTTATCCATCGCCTGCAACGGAGTGACCTGAGCCACCTCGTAAACCGGCGAGCGGAGCACCGCTCGCAGATACTCCGCGCCACAGGGGGCACCGGATAAGGGAAGGGATTCCGCCATTTGTATCAGCCTCCCAGCTTGCTTTTATCGCGTACTGCGCCTTTATCGGCGCTGGTGGCCAGCGTCGCATAAGCGCGCAGCGCATAAGAGACCTGGCGTTCACGGGCTTTCGGTGTCCAGGCTGCGTCACCGCGTGCCAGTTCCGCTTCACGGCGGGCAGCCAGTTCGCTGTCCGACACATCCAAAGCAATACCACGCTGCGGGATATCGATAGCGATCATATCGCCGTCCTGCACCAAGCCGATCAGGCCGCCGCTGGCCGCTTCCGGTGAAGCGTGACCAATCGACAGACCCGACGTCCCACCGGAGAAACGGCCATCGGTGATCAGCGCACAGGCTTTGCCCAGGCCCATGGACTTCAGATACGTGGTCGGGTAGAGCATTTCCTGCATGCCTGGCCCGCCTTTCGGCCCTTCGTAGCGGATCACCACCACGTCACCGGCCACCACTTTACCGCCGAGGATGGCGTCTACCGCATCTTCCTGGCTCTCAAACACTTTGGCCGGGCCACGGAAGATCAGGCTGTCTTTATCCACACCGGCGGTTTTAACGATACAGCCGTCTTCTGCCAGGTTGCCGTACAACACTGCCAAGCCGCCGTCCTGGCTGTAAGCATGCTCACGCGTGCGGATACAGCCTTCCTGACGGTCGGTATCCAGCGAATCCCAGCGGCAATCCTGTGAGAATGCCTGCGTGGTGCGGATACCTGCCGGGCCTGCGGAATACATTTTTTTCACCGCTTCGTCTTTGGTCAGCATCACGTCGTAGGCTTCCAGCATCTGCGGCAGGCTCAGCCCCAGCACGTTACCTACGTCGCGGTTCAACAGCCCAGCGCGATCCAGCTCACCGAGGATGCCGATCACACCACCCGCACGGTGTACGTCTTCCATATGGTATTTCTGCGTGCTCGGTGCCACTTTGCACAGATGCGGTACTTTGCGCGACAGGCGATCGATATCCTCCATGGTGAAGTCGACTTCGCCTTCCTGCGCCGATGCCAGCAGGTGCAACACGGTGTTGGTGGAGCCGCCCATGGCGATATCCAGCGTCATGGCGTTTTCGAACGCCGCCTTGTTGGCGATATTACGCGGCAGTGCGCTTTCGTCGTCTTGCTCGTAGTAACGCTTGGTCAGTTCAACAATGCGCTTACCAGCATTGAGGAACAGCTCTTTACGATCGGCGTGGGTCGCCAGCAGCGAACCGTTACCCGGCTGCGACAGGCCAAGCGCTTCGGTCAGGCAGTTCATCGAATTGGCGGTAAACATACCGGAGCAGGAACCACAGGTCGGGCAGGCGGAGCGTTCAATCTGCTCGCTATCGGCATCGCTGACGTTCGGGTTCGCGCCCTGGATCATCGCATCGATCAGATCCAGCTTGATGATTTTGTCAGACAGCTTGGTTTTACCGGCTTCCATCGGGCCGCCGGAAACGAAGATCACCGGAATGTTGAGGCGCATCGCTGCCATCATCATCCCCGGGGTGATTTTGTCGCAGTTGGAGATACACACCATCGCATCGGCGCAGTGGGCATTCACCATGTATTCCACCGAGTCGGCAATCAGTTCGCGCGACGGCAGGGAATAGAGCATGCCACCGTGACCCATGGCGATCCCATCATCCACGGCAATGGTGTTGAACTCTTTCGCCACACCGCCGGAGGCTTCGATTTGTTCGGCAACCAGTTTGCCCAAGTCGCGCAGATGCACATGGCCCGGGACGAACTGGGTAAAGGAGTTGACCACCGCAATAATCGGTTTGCCGAAATCGGCGTCGGTCATCCCGGTCGCGCGCCATAATGCGCGGGCACCCGCCATGTTGCGGCCGTGGGTGGTGGTAGCGGAACGGTACTTAGGCATGCTTATTCACTCCAAATATATTCATTTTACCGGCGGCGAACGGGCCGCCCGTTTACTGATGTCTGTCGTTATTGATTCACAGGATCCAGCCAACCGTACTTATCTGCGGTTTTGCCGGTGAACAGGCCAAAGAACGCCTGCTGGATCTGCTTGGTGATTGGGCCACATTTGCCAATGCCGACCTGGATGCCGTCAACGCTGCGCACCGGGGTGATTTCCGCCGCCGTGCCGGACATAAACACTTCGTCCGCCAGATACAGTGACTCACGGGAAAGCACCTGCTCGCGCACTTCGAAGCCCATGTCTTTCGCCAGCCTGATGATAGCGTCACGGGTGATACCCGGTAGTGCAGAAGAAGTGAATGGCGGAGTAAACAGCACGCCATCTTTCACTTCAAACAGGTTTTCACCGGCCCCTTCAGAGATGTAGCCGTGAACGTCCAGCGCGATACCTTCCTGATAACCGTGGCGGCGTGCTTCGCTGCCCACCAGCAAGGAAGAAAGGTAGTTACCGCCCGCTTTGGCGGCGGTTGGAATGGTATTAGGTGCCACACGGTGCCAGGAAGAAACCATCGCATCGATACCTTGGTCCAGCGCATCTTCGCCCAGATACGCGCCCCAAGGAAACGCAGCGATAATCACGTCAGTTTTATAGCCAGGCGGTGGGTTAACGCCCATCCCAACATCGCCGATAAACACCAGTGGACGAATATACGCGCTCACCAGATTGTTTTTGCGCAGCGTGGCACGGCAGGCTTCCATCAGTTCGTCGATGCTCTGCTCCACCGGCATGCGGTAGATTTTGGCCGAATCATGCAAGCGCTGCATGTGTTCACGGTGGCGGAAAACTACCGGGCCCAGGTGGGAATCATAGCAACGTACGCCTTCGAATACCGAGGTGCCGTAATGCAGCGCATGTGACATCACGTGTACTTTAGCATCAGCCCAGGGAACCATCTCACCATTGAACCAAATGTAATCGGCTTTCTTTGTCATTGTTCCATTCCTTGTGGCGCAATCAGGCGCGTATTTGTTGTGATAGTTGTTGCTGAACCTCAACGCTGGAAACATCCATCAGCTTGCTTAACTGTGATGACAGTAAATCCACAGAGCGCTGGCTGGCAACGGTCAATTCAATATTAATATTGTCAGGATTGATCCCCGCCGCCATATTCATGGCGCAAACCTGAAAGCCACGGTGGCGTACCACGCGCAATACGCGCTCCAACATTTCGGGGCGGAAGCGGGCCTGGATCGAGAGTTGATGCTGCATCATGATACTTTCTCCAACATAGTTTCGTTACCTGCGCCCGGCGGCACCAGCGGCCAGACGTTCTCGAGCTCATCAATGGAAACCTGTAGCAGATAAGGCCCTTCGCTGTTGAGCAAAGCATCGAGCGCGTCTGCGACCTGGTCTTTACGGGTAATACGCTGGCCGGGGATGCCGAAGGCGCTGGCCAATATCAGGAAGTCAGGGTTATCGGAGAGGTTGGTTTCGCTGTAACGCCCATCAAAAAACAGTTGCTGCCACTGACGAACCATCCCTAAACGCTGGTTATCCACTAAAACGATTTTCAGCGGCAACTGCTTGCGTTTGATGGTACCCAGTTCCTGCACGTTCATCATGAAAGAACCGTCACCGGACACGCAGATCACCATGTTTTCAGGATGCGCCATCTGGGCACCCACCGCCGCAGGCACACCAAAGCCCATCGTCCCCAGGCCGCTGGAGGTGATGAAGTTCTCCGGGCGATCAAAAGTCATATGTTGCGCAGCCCACATCTGGTGCTGGCCCACGTCAGTGGTCACGATGGTATTGGCCGGTTTGCGTTCAGAGAGTTGCTTCAGTAACAGAGGTGCATAGATTGGCTGACCGGGATGATCGTAGCGCCAGGCATGGATCTCTTTCAGCTCGGCCACCCGCTGCTGCCATGCGCTGATATTCACCGGCTGTTGCAGAGCTGGCAGCAAGGTTTTCAAATCACCGTGCAGAGCAACGTGCACCTGACGCAGTTTGCTCATTTCTGCCGGATCGATATCCATGTGGATCACTTTGGCATGCGGCGCAAACGCGTTCAGCTTGCCGGTCACACGGTCGTCAAAGCGGGCACCAACGGCGATCAGCAGGTCACACTCCTGCACCGCAAAGTTGGCCGCTTTGGTACCGTGCATACCCAGCATGCCGAGATAGTACGGATGGTCGGCATCGGGCGCGCCCAGCCCTTTAAGGGTGGCAACGGCAGGGATCTGGGTCACCGCAATAAATTCACGCAGTGCGGGCACCGCCTGCGCCATCCCCACACCGCCACCGATGTACAGCATTGGCCGCTGCGCCTGCGCCAGCAGCCGCGTGGCCTGAGCCAGTTCGGCAACCGGGTGTTCCAGTTCGGCTTCTACCGGCATCAGGTGAGGCGGTAAATCGCCCTGTGCCAACTGGATGTCTTTCGGGATATCGATCAAGACCGGGCCAGGGCGGCCGCTGGTGGCAATAGCAAAGGCTTCTGCCATGATGCCAGGCAGCGCTTCCAGTGATTCCACCAGGAAACTGTGCTTGGTACAGGCCAGAGACAAGCCCAGAACATCGATCTCCTGAAAAGCATCGGTACCAATCAACGCAGAACCGACCTGACCGGTAATAGCCACTACCGGCACCGAGTCCAGCAACGCATCCGCCAGACCGGTGATCAGGTTAGTGGCACCAGGGCCGGAGGTGGCGATACATACGCCGACTTTACCACTGGAACGGGCGTAACCGATGGCGGCTATCGCAGCACCCTGTTCATGGCGACACAGTAGGTGTTCTACCCCGCCGTCATACAATGCATCGTAGACCGGCATAATTGCGCCGCCCGGATAGCCGAATACCGTATCCACTCCCTGCGCACGCAACGCTTGAACTACCCACTGAGCACCATTCATGGTTATTTCCCCGCCTTACTGCGGGAAAGGCAGGATTTTATTCCGTTGTTCATTCTCTGCTCCTCGTTTTGCTTTTCTCTTGGCATAAAAAAACCCCCGGACCTGACGGTGCGGGGGGTTCTCTTGCGATTCCGGCTTGTTTTCTAAGCCTTTATTCGTCCAAGTGCAGCCCCGCACGGTGGGATAATAATCACCACCACGCTAATCACGACTAGGCTAATCACTTGGATAAAGGCTTTCATAATGGGTTTGTTCACTGTGCTCGCGTCGAACTAATACCTACAGAGTTACCATAGCAGCAGGTGGTATGACAACATTTTTTTGCTTTATTATTCATCGCCATCTGGTCATACCTCGAACAAACTACCCATAATTCAAATGGTAACACCTTCACTTGGTGCTTTGGCATCCAGCGCAATCGCCTTACCGCGCGTATCCTTGCCAAAGAACACCAGCACTGCGATCATGATCGCCACCGTACCGGCGGTCATCGACATCGCCAGGCCGTAATTGTGCCCATGATGTTCAGCAATAGAAGCCTGTAAGGTGGCGTTAACCGAAGCAATCAGATTACCCAACTGATAGACAAAGCCCGGCAGAACCGCACGGGTATTCGCTGGCACCAGTTCATTGAGATAGGTTGGGATCACGCCCCAGGCACCTTGAACCATAAACTGCATCAGGAACGCGCCAATCCCCAGCATCAGCGAGCCACTGGAGAATGCCCACAGCGGGATCACCGGCAAAGCCAGCAGTGCGGCAATCATAATGGCTCTCTTGCGGCCGATTTTTTCTGACAAAGTACCAAAGAAAATACCGCCGATGATCGACGCAATATTGTAGCTAATAGCGATGATACTGACGGTTTTAGGATCGAAACCGTGCTGAACTTTCAGAAATGCCGGGTACATATCCTGCGTACCGTGAGAGAAGAAATTGAAGGCCGCCATCAGCAATACCAGATAAATACACAGCTTCCAGTGGCTCTTCAGCACCGGCAGTAATGCCGTACTCTCTTTACGTGCACGTGCCGCCAGCCACACCGGTGATTCCTGCACACAATAGTAAATAAACGGCAGCAGCAGGATCGGAGCGGCACCAATCACAAACATCCCGCGCCAGCCGACCACTTCGAACAGCAGGCCATATACCACCGCCGCCAACAGATAACCGAATGGATAGCCCGCCTGAAAGATCCCCGACATCAGGCCACGTGAACGGTCTGGAATGGTTTCCATTGCCAATGATGATGCCACGCCCCAGATGCCACCCATCGCCACGCCGTACAGCACACGTAGCAGCAGGAACACCATCAATGATGGTGCTGCCGCAGACAACAGTTCGAACACCGAGAAAAACACGATGTTGACCATCAGAATCGGTTTACGGCCATATTTTTCTGCCGCACGGCCAAAGATCAGCGCGCCGATCGGGCGTACGGCCAAGGTGAGCAGGATCGCCAACGTCACTTCCTCGATACCCACCTGGAAGGTTTTGGCGATGTCGCTGAGCAGGAATACCAATACAAAGAAATCGAAAGCATCGAGCGTCCAGCTTGAAAAGCTGGCAATTGCTGCATTGCGTTGCAGCGCGGTCCAACCAAACATAGTGCTATCCCTACCGTAGAGTACGAAGTCATGTTGAGCGCAGGCCGTAGCGACCGACACTTTGTTAATGAAGTGATTTTTATTTTAACCAATTGTTAATTACACCTAATTAGCACTCGCCTGCAACTTACTTAGCCTGCTAATTTGTTGCAGCCTTAGCGTAATTGTTAATGGGTATTGCGGCAAAATGCGCACCATATCGCAACATACTGTTAATTAAATGAAACTAATGATTTTTAATTACCAAGCACCGCGCAAGTGAGTCATTACACGCGCGCATCTCTTCCGCAGCTCCCGCATCATGTGACCTTCAGCAAGGAGAGCAATATGTCACTGGCGGTCGTTTATACCCGCGCCACTATCGGTGTTCAGGCACCGTCGGTCACCGTGGAGGTTCATATCAGCAATGGCTTACCCGGCCTGGCATTAGTCGGCCTGCCAGAAGCCACGGTAAAAGAGGCGCGCGATCGGGTACGCAGCGCGCTGATCAACAATGGCTTCACCTTTCCGGCCAAGCGGATCACCGTCAACCTGGCACCCGCCGATTTACCTAAAGAAGGTGGGCGCTACGATTTACCGATTGCACTGGCGATCCTCGCCGCTTCAGAGCAGCTTCCTGTCGACCAACTGATGCGCTATGAATTTCTCGGCGAGTTGGCGCTTTCGGGCGCGCTGCGAGCCGTCAACGGGGCGATCCCAGCAGCAATAGCGGCAGCAGAAGCAGGCCGGGGGTTGATTCTGGCGACAGCCAACGGCAAAGAAACGGGCCTGCTGCCAGATAACAACACGCGGGTAGCGGAACACTTGTTGGAAGTTTGCGCCTTCCTGCAAGGAAAAGGAGAGCTGCCGAACGCTGTCGCTCCGCCTGCGGCTGAAGCGCCGGCAGAAACCGCCGATCTGCAGGAGATCATCGGCCAAGAGCAGGCCAAGCGTGCATTGGAAATCGCCGCCGCCGGTGGCCATAACCTGTTGTTACTCGGCCCGCCGGGCACGGGCAAAACCATGTTGGCCAGTCGACTCAATGGATTACTCCCCCCGTTGAGCGATCAGGAAGCCCTAGAGAGCGTTGCGGTCGCCAGTTTGTTGCATCACCCGGATGAAACGCTGCCATGGCGACAGCGGCCATTCCGCGCGCCCCACCACAGCGCTTCTATGGCGGCACTGGTCGGTGGAGGTTCACTGCCCCGGCCGGGGGAAATTTCTATGGCGCATAATGGCGTTCTGTTTCTTGATGAGTTGCCGGAATTTGAACGACGGGTGCTGGATGCCCTGCGTGAACCGTTGGAATCGGGCGAGATCGTGATTTCACGCGCCGCAGCCAAAGTACGCTTCCCGGCACGGGTGCAACTCATTGCAGCTATGAACCCCAGCCCAACCGGCCACTACCAGGGCGTGCATAATCGTACGCCGCCACAACAGATCCTGCGCTATCTTGGGCGGCTCTCCGGCCCGTTTCTCGATCGTTTTGATTTGTCGATTGAAGTGCCGTTGTTACCGCCGGGGATGCTGGGTAAGCAACGCAGCGTCGGTGAAAGCAGCCAGCAGGTGCGCCAGCGGGTGTTGCAGGCACGCGAACGGCAACTGACCAGGGCAGGCAAGGTGAATGCGCTATTGAATAACCGAGAAGTGGATCGGGATTGCCACTTGCCGGCGGCAGAAGCCGATTTTCTGGAAGCGACACTGAGTAAGCTGGGGCTGTCGGTTCGTGCCTGGCATCGCATCCTAAAAGTGGCGCGCACGCTGGCAGATTTAGCCGGGGAGAAGGATATCGATAAACGCCACCTGAGCGAAGCCCTCAGCTATCGCAGCATGGATCGGCTGTTACTGCAGTTGCACCGCAGCCTGGAGTAAAAAAATGGGGCCCAAAGGCCCCATGGTGATCAATCGTCGCTGTCGGTGTAATCTTCCACCGCATCCGCCTGCGGCTTGCCGCCTGACAGCGTATGGAACTTTTTCGGGCGGCGAGTGCGCGCCAGATACTTGGCCCATACTTTCTCTTGCTCGGTGGCGGCCTCACGCTCACCGCGGCACACTGCGACGAACTGTTGTTCTTCTTCAGTGGCTGGTTGACGTTTGCCTGCATCCAACTCGTTGAACGCATACCCGAAACGCTCTAGCAATTGCGCTTCTTTAATGGTGAAATCGCCGTGACGGGAGAACCCGCGAGGATAGTGTTTATTATCAAAAAAACGATTGGTCGTGATGAAGCTATCCGCCATCTGACACGCTCCTAATTCTCTCATGGCCGTGCTGTTTATGGCGCGGAGTATTAGATAGGCTTGACATTGTGTAAAACAAAACATTTAAATCCTAACGACAAAAAATTTTGGAGACAGGTGTGGATACCGAATTACTGAAAACCTTTTTGGAGGTCAGTAGAACGCGTCACTTTGGCCGGGCAGCGGAATCCCTGTACTTAACGCAGTCTGCGGTGAGTTTCCGCATCCGCCAGCTTGAAAATCAATTAGGTGCAAATTTATTCACCCGTCACCGTAATAATATCCGCCTGACGCCAGCCGGTGAACGGCTGCTGCCCTACGCTGAAAGCCTGATGAACACTTGGCAGTTGGCAAAAAAGGAAGTGGTGCGATCGTTGCAGCACACCGAGCTTTCGATCGGCGCAACCGCGTCGTTGTGGGAGGCTTATCTGACACCCTGGCTGCAATCGCTCTACCAACAGCGGGAAGCGTTGCAACTGGAGGCCAGAATCGCGTTACGCCATTCTCTGGTGAAACAGCTGCATGAAAGACAGCTCGATTTACTGATTACCACCGAGCCGCCAAAAATGGAGGAGTTGGCGAGCCAACTGCTGGGTAACTTCTCGCTACGGCTATTTTCTTCCGCCTTGCGCGACAAGCAGGCACCGATGCCTTATATCAAGCTGGAATGGGGAGCAGACTTTCACCAACAGGAAAGCCGGATGCTGGACAGCGAAACCATGCCGGTGCTGACCACTACCTCGGCACATCTGACGCGTCAACTGCTGGAAACCACCGGAGGTTGTGCCTTTCTGCCCAGCCGGTGGGAAAAAGAGTACCCACAGTTGGTTGTAGCGGCCGATACACCTGCCATCGTTCGCCCGCTATACGCCGTGTGGCTGCAAAACAGCGATCAGCAGCCGCTTATCCGCCAACTGCTGAAAATACCTTTAAATACCGCAGCCTAAAGCGCTATAGCGGCTTCAGCCGTGGTTGACCGGGTTTCGCCCTTCTTGTCAGCCAAAACGCGCTCATTGCCTTCTGGAGGCCGATAAAACAGAACAGCAGGATGCCGATGACAATTTTGGTCCACCAAGAGCTTAGCGTACCGTCGAAAGTGATATAGCTCTGGATTAACCCTTGAATCAACACGCCAAACAGAGTTCCCAGTATGGTGCCGACACCACCGGTCAGCAGCGTGCCGCCGATGACTACCGCTGCAATGGCATCCAGTTCAACGCCGCTGGCCGCCAGCGCGTAGCCCGCCGAGGTATATAGCGAAAAGACAATCCCGGACAGCGCCGCCAATGTGCTGGAAAGCAGGTAAATCAATACCGTCGTGCGCTGCACCGGCACGCCCATTAACGCCGCAGAAACCGGGTTGCCACCGATGGCATAGACGTTATGGCCAAAGCGTGTGCGGTGCGCCAACACCATACCTATTGCCACTACCAACAACATCACCAACGCCAGCAAGGTAAGCCGCCCGCCACCCGGTAGTTTCCAGGCATAGTTTGCCAGCGTGGCATACAGCGGGTGATTGATCGGTATCGACTCTTCCGAGACAATAAAACTCATACCGCGAACGAAGAACATACCTGCCAGAGTGATGATAAATGCCGGGAGCTTGAGAGCATCAATGATCCACCCCATCAAGGCACCAAAAGAGGCTCCCATCAGCAGCGCAATCATAAAAGCATAGCCAGGGGCAATACCGTAGCTGCCAATCAGCTTCGCCAGCAGTACACCGGTAAAAGCAATCACTGACCCGACCGACAGATCGATCCCGCCGGACAGGATCACAAAGGTCATCCCCACCGCGACAATACCGAGAAACGCGTTATCGGTCAGCAGATCGCACCACACGCGCGTTGAGGCAAAACCAGGAAACTGGCTGAGGCAAAAAGCGTAACCAAGCAGGAAAACCGCGATCGTGATTAACAACGGCAAATTACGTTTCATCATGGTTTCCGTCTCCGCCACAGCCGGTGTAATGAAACACTCGGGGATTGCACCATCAGCACCGCCAATACCACCATCGCCTTCAACACCAGATTGAATTCAGGTTTATAGCCGGAAAGCAGAATGCCGGTATTCATTCCTTGGATAATCAAGGCTCCTACCACCGACAACAACAGGTTGAAACGTCCGCCTAATAACGATCCTCCGCCAATCACCACTGCCAGAATCGCATCCAGCTCCAACCATAAGCCGGCATTATTGGCATCAGCCCCACGGATATCCGCCGTAACAATAATCCCGGCCACCGCTGCGCACAGGCCACAGATGACATACACCGCGATAACGACCCACTGCGTGTTGACACCCGCATTGCGCGCCGAGCGTAAATTGATACCTACCGCTTCAATAAACAGCCCCAACGCCGTTTTGCGCGTTAACAACCAAATCAGCAGTAGCATTACCACAGCAATAATCACCGGCATCGGCAAATACATCAGCGTACCACTGCCCAATTGTGCCAACCCTTCACGCTCGAAGGTGACAATCTGCCCCTCAGTAATCAGTTGGGCAATACCACGCCCGGCCACCATCAGCATCAATGTGGCCACAATCGGTTGTATTTGTAGCACTGCTACCAGAAAACCGTTCCACAAGCCGCACAGTGCCCCCACAATCAATGCCGCCCCTAAAACATAGGCCAATGGGTATCCTGCGCTGGTCATCGTGGCAGCGGTCACGCCCGCGATCGCCATGACAGCACCAACGGACAAATCAATGCCGCCGGTGGCAATCACCAACGTCATTCCTAGCGCCAATAATGCAACTGGGGCTCCGCGATTGAGAATATCAATAACGCTGCCAAACAAGCGCCCATCCTGAATATGAATCGAGAAAAAGTTCGGAGCGACCAGGCTATCTATGATCAAAATGACCGCTAGCGCCCCCAGTTGCGTCGCCCCTGTAGGCATAGTCCATCTGATCTTGCGCGGTCCACCGGTCATGGAAAAACTCCTGTGGTTCATCCTGCCCCCTGTTGCACTGCAATAGCCTGCATAATGGCGGGAACCGTAATAGCATCATGATCGAGCTGCGCCACATGCTTTCTGTCACGCAGCACCACGATACGATCGGCGTAGCCTGCAAGTTCCTCCAGTTCTGAGGAGATCACCAGCAGTGCCAGCCCTTCATCGCACAACCGTTCTATCAGGCGGATAATTTCCGCATGCGCCCCGACATCAATACCGCGCGTCGGTTCGTCTAAAATAAGAAAACGGGGTTTGGTAGCCAGCCAGCGTGAAAGCAGCACCTTCTGTTGGTTACCGCCAGAAAGATACTGAATCTGCTGTTCCGGCCCCGGCGTACGGATGCCCAGCAGTTGGATAAAGCTTTCGGCAATTTTGGTTTGTTCACGCAGAGGTAAAGGCTTCAGCCAACCACGCTGCGCTTGCAGAGCCAGAATGATGTTTTCCCTTACCGTTGCGGCACCGACAATCCCGTCGGTTTTACGATCCTCCGGACAATAGCCAAATCCCAGGCTGGCAGCTTTACGCGGCGTACGGATCTCCACCGGCTTGCCCTCGACGGTTGCCTGACCTTTGTCCGGTTTCTTGATACCAAATATCAACTGTGCCGTTTCGGTGCGGCCTGAGCCCAGTAAGCCTGCCAAGCCGACAATTTCACCTGGGCGCAGCGCCAGATCGAACGGTTCAACCATACCACGCCGACCATAGCCGCTAAACGCCACCAACGGCGCAGCCTGTACCGCCTCATGCGCAGCGCGCTTCAGCAAGGTTTCATCAAAACTGTGTCCCAGCATCATCTGCACCAGTTCAAGCCGGGGCAACTCGGCGGTAATGCGGGTTCCTACCAGTTTGCCGTTACGCAATACGGTAATACGATCGCTGATGCGATATACTTGCTCAAGGAAATGGGTGACAAAAATCATCCCCATGCCCTGCGATCGCAACTGGCTCAGAATATCCAACAGCATGGTGACTTCTTTTGCATCCAGGCTGGCGGTAGGTTCATCCAGAATCAACACTTTGGCGGAAAGATCGACGGCCCGGGCAATGGCAACAATTTGCTGAATGGCAATCGAATAATTGCCTAGCGGCTGGCTGACATCCAACTCCAGGCCATAACCCTTGAGCAGTTGTTGTGAATTACGCAGCATGGTTTTTTGATCGATCAGACCAAAACGGGTGGGTTCACGGCCAATAAACAGGTTAGCCGCTACCGAAATATTCGGCAGCAGGTTAACTTCCTGATAAACCGTGCCAATACCCAGCGCCTGCGCCTGAGCGGTACTTTGCGGCGCAATGGCTTTACCCTCCAAGCGAATCTCACCAGCGGAACGCGGGTAAACCCCGGTTAATGCTTTGATTAACGTCGATTTCCCCGCACCATTTTCCCCCAGAAGCGCCACAACCTCGCCGCGCTGTAACGTAAAATCGACCTGATCCAGCGCTTTTACGCCCGGAAACTCAACGGATAAACCGCTTATTACCAGTAACGTTGTCTGAGGTGTGGCCATCATTTATCCCGCCTGTTGCCATCAATAACCCATGCTTTTCTTCATTTCGAATTCCTGCTTGGCGGTGTCAGGTTGCAGCAACTTTGATTCGGTTTGGATGAATTTTGTTGGTTGGGTGCCGTCTTTTTTCATCGCCAGGAGAGCATCAAACGCAGGGCCTGCCATGTTTGGCGTCAGTTCAACCGTAGCGTTGGCCTCGCCGCTCATCATGGCTTTGAAGATATCCGGTACACCGTCGATGGAAACAACCTTGATTTGTGAACCTGGTTTAAGACCAGCTTCTTTAATAGCCTGAATAGCGCCAATCGCCATATCGTCATTATGGGCATAAACGGCGCAGATGTTTTTACCGTTCTGTTCAGCCTTGATAAAGCTTTCCATCACTTCTTTACCTTTACTGCGGGTAAAGTCACCGGACTGTGAACGAATGATTTTGAGGTTATCGGCAGAAACAATGCCGTCAGCAAAGCCTTTCTTGCGGTTGATCGCCACGCTGGATCCTACCGTCCCCTGCAGTTCAACAATGTTACAAGGTTTGCCAGCCACTTCTTTTACCAGCCATTCCCCTGCGACCTTGCCCTCATGCACGCTATCTGAAGCCACAGCGGCGGTATACAGCGACGGGTCGTTCACTTCGATCATACGGTCCAGCAAGAAGACCGGGATTTTGGCTTCTTTCGCTTCTTGCAGTACCGGAGCCCAGCCGGTGGCAACCACGGGTGCGATGAAAATGGCATCAACACCTTGTGCAATAAAAGATCTTACCGCTTTAATCTGGTTTTCCTGTTTCTGTTGCGCATCAGCGATCTTCAGCGTAATACCACGTTTCTCCGCTTCCTGTTTCGACACTTTGGTTTCTGCCGAACGCCACCCTGATTCAGAACCGATCTGAGAAAAGCCGACAACCAATGGTGCAGCCTGAGCCGCCCCCATCAACACACCGCTTACGGCGGCCGCTAACAGTAAACGCTTATACATGTTTTTCTCCTCGCTCTGCTCAGAATGCAACAAACTCAGGCAGAGATAGCTGTTGGTATATTCGCTTTAGTGAGATGTGCCCAAAAAACTTTAGGGCTAATAAGATGTAGCTGAACTGCAGATTGGAATGATGAGCGCTATCACACCCTGGTATTACAACCAATTTGTGCATGGATTCAGCTAAAAATGTCTAAAATGGGAACGGTTTCGGCAGGAGTATTAGGCAAGATGTTGTGATAAACGAGGTTGTTTGAGGAAAATTTGAAGCAAAAAAAACCCTTCGCTTTCGCAAAGGGTTTCTAATATGGCAGGGGCGGAGAGACTCGAACTCGCGACACCCGGTTTTGGAGACCGGTGCTCTACCAACTGAGCTACGCCCCTAAATCGTGCTTAACATTATGCCTGCTAGTTTTAGCAGGCATAATCAAATAAGTGGCGGAACGGACGGGGCTCGAACCCGCGACCCCCTGCGTGACAGGCAGGTATTCTAACCAACTGAACTACCGCTCCACCGATTCTTTCATGCGGTATCTTTTGATACCGGCAAAACCGCTTCTGCGGTTTC